>MHQP01000018.1:80717-91125 GCA_001820685.1 Candidatus Sungbacteria bacterium RIFCSPLOWO2_01_FULL_47_32
GCAGTATCTCCGGAGCATATTTCTCCTGGAATTTGATGATTGCTTTTTGCGTATATGGACCGAAGTACCCGCTCAAAAGCCCGACGGGGTATACTCCTTCGGCCAAGAGAAGTCCTTGAATAGTTTTTACGTCATCTCCTTGGTCACCTAATTTAAGCGTTCGCTTAAGCTGGGCGGTTGCTGATCCACCGGGGGCGATAGTTCCGACACTTTCTTTTATGGATGTTCCGTTCGCAACTGCCGAAACCCGCGTGGTATTTGCCGACTCATTTCCCGAATAGTCCACCGCCCGCACAGTGTAGTAGTAGGTTACCCTGTTTTTAAGTCCTGAATCGTCCACGATACTTCCGCGAATGTCGGTAAATATAACACTCCCAAGCGAACCGGAAGTTTCGGAACGGTATATGATTGCATCATGAAAGTCGGTTTTCGGATTTATCCACGTAAGCCGTATCTTGCCGTTGGCAAGAGACGCCGCTTTTACCGAAGTTGGAGCTTCTGGCGGCGTAATATCGGCAGCGGCAATAATTGCAAAGCGCGTCAGATGTTTCACCTTGGCAACAATATAGTTCTTATCCTTGTTTGTCTGGAAGTTATCTATCTTTACCCACGTGCGAAGAATTGCGTCAAAATAAGCAGGTATAATAGTATCTTCCGAAAGACCGCGTCCCGCCAAGTCGGAATCATTGTACGGAAGCGTGACTTCAGCATTGTTTTGGAATTGTGTTATTGCCCCCCCCGCAGAGTTTTTGACCGTAACGTCATAAGCGGTGCCGATAACTTGTGCCGCAGCCTGCGAGGGCGCTTCTACCGTCGGGTCTAATTCAACTTTAATATTTCCGCCTGTCCCGGCTGAGCCCGGCGGAAGAACCACCTTGGCTGAATCTTTCGCCTGAACAACTATCTGTTCTGTTGACAATTTGATTGCGACAACAGGCGGCGCAACTTCGCGCTGGTATTTGATGAGAATAAGTTCAATCGGATCGACATGGCCTCCCGTGTCAACAACCGTGTCGGAAGATTTATATGCCCCTCCGGACACTTCTTTTCCAGCGGCAATATGCCATTTATCTCCAATAGGCAGTCTTAAAACGAAGTTTCCGGCGCTATCCGCTTTTGTATCGGCAAATCTGCCTCGCTCAGACCAGGCCCACACAGACGCGTCAATTAGCGTCCCAACGTCAAGCTTTGCTGTGCCGTTAACGACGGCATCGGTAAGTTCGCGCTTCTTAAATACAAGCTTCGCGTCGCGAATGTCGGATGGTAAAAGTTCAATAGAAAGCTCTTCCGGATTAAGATATCCCTTATTCGGGTCGACAAATGTTCTGATATAATAGTGTCCTCCTTTAAGAGAGAAGACTGCGGCACCGGAAGAGTCTGTCTTTCTGAACTCCGGAGAGGACGGGGCCGCGGAAAATTGATTCGCGCTTGCAGTGTCTACAACAATGCCGGCCCCTTCAATCGCCATCCCCAACTGGTCAACGGCCCGTACGGTGAGGCGAGCTCCAAGCCCCCCAACAGTGAAGTTCACTATTTTTGTTTCGGAGCTTTGGTCAGACCCAAACACAACCTCCGGAAAATCTCCGGTCCATGACCACTTTGCATTAAATGAGTCTCTTGGCCGAATCCCTACCTTCCACACACCCGGCCCGACGCGAAGCGTGAAGCGTCCGGTTGAATCGGTATATATACTAACCCATTGATTGTTGGCACTTGAATACGCTCCTGCTTCCGCGTCTGTTACGGGTGTACCGTCAGAAAACAAAGCGACACCGCTTACGGTCTTTATTCCGGAACCGAACCGGACCGTAAGTTTTTTTGCTTCGTTGCTCAAAACTTGAAAATACGATGGTGAAGGCAACATAAGATCCGTTCTCCCGGCGGGAGCAAATATTTCAACCCAGTATCCGCCTATGGTAACAGCCGATGTAAAGACCGCTTGGGCGTTGGTTGTTCCTCCGTAGTTCAAAGAGAAATCAGTTGAGAATATGTGTACGCCAGCCCCCGGAACTGGGTTCCCCGCAAAATCAAGAACAGTTATTTCAGCGGAGTTCGAAGAAGGCACAAGGAGCGGAGCCTCCGCTATCGGCGTAGCTTTCGGAGGCGCTTGAACAGCCGTTCCCACCACAGGACAGGCTGTGAGATATCCGGATGTAGGAGCAGTGAAACGGCATGTGTAGTCCGTCGCAAGCCCCGCGCCCCCGAGACTTTTTATATTTGATTTGACCACGCTGATATATTCCGCTCCGGAAACAAGCGAGGAGACAAAGTTTATGTAATACGGAAATTTTTGGATGGATGACGGCACAAGCGAAAGGTCGCTTGCCTTAAGGAGATACAGAGTGTCCGATGTAAAACGGGCTTGGTCCATTTCAACATTAAATGAAATACCGATTTTTGCCGAATTATTCTGAGTCGGATCAATACTAACTCCCCAGCCCGTTACCGCTGGAAGAGTCTGCTCTGTGGTCGCTGAAGGCGGTGGAAAGTCCTGCGAGAGCGTCGTGCCGCTTGGGGTTCCCGATAATGGAGAAACGTTTCCTACCTCGTCATACGCCTTGACAGCAAAATAGTAGGTTGTCTGGGAAGCAAGTCCTGAAACCGTCATAGTCTGAAGAGAACCGGGGGAAAGCGGCAAGGGCGGATTTGAAGCGATTTGCGCCTGTGTCCATGCGGTTTCTGTCGAAATAGGAGATGTTGAATAGCGGGCAATATAGTACGAAAGAAGGCCGGTTGTTCCATCGTCCCCCGAAGCCTGCCACGTGATTGTTGCAGAATTTGCGGTAGTAGAAGTTACTATGAAGTTATAAATACTTGAAGGAGATATAACATCGCTCCCGGACGCGGTTGAAGCGCCTGTAAGCGTTGTATATGGAGAACAGCCGTATCCTGACGCGCACGCCTGCACCCGATAGTCATATGCAAACCCTGTCGTTACCGAGGTATCGGTATATGCGACTATAGTGCTCCCCTGCAATTGTATGAAAAAGTAATTGGGTCCGGACCATCCGGTCTCGCTTGCAAGCTTTCGCTCAACGTTAAATTTATCTTCGTTCGTTGAATTGTCATTCCAAGCGAGATAAATTGCTGACGCGGTTGACGGCTGAGCAAGACGAAGGTTAGATGGAGCGGCTGGAATTCCGCCTGAAACGCTTACATATGCAGTCGAATAATTTGAAGGCGTACACCCAAAGCTGTTACACGCTTTGATATAATATTCGTATGACATTCCTGAAGCTATTCCCGACGAGTCAAAATAATTTAGAAGAGTGCCGGAATACTGTAAAGACCATGTACCCGTACCGGGAGGAGTCCGCCTCCAAACTTCATAATACGCGGCCCCAGAAGATGTTGTCCAATAAATATTTACCGGAATTCCCGAAGTGCTTGGAAGAGTCATTGAAAAAGTCGCTGGAACGTTTCCGTCACCGCCGCCACCGCCCCCACCTCCGCTTGGTGTTGAAAGACTAAGCGAATTGCTTGAACTCGACTCGTTACCCGCGACGTCAAGCGCAGTCACATTGTATGAGTATGTTGTGCCCGCGACGACACTTGAATCTTGGTGGCTTGTTGTTGTAACCGTCGTAAGAAGTGTTCCGTTACGATATATTTTATAACCGGCTACCCCGATATCGTCTGTAGCGCCCGACCAGGAAAGGCTTGTTTGCGATGAGGAAATCACGTACCCGGAAAGAACGGGGGCTGTCGGAGGGATTATATCGCCCAGAGCAGGTGTCAAAATACCGTAGAGGTAGGTATACTCCGAACATCCCGCTCCCGATAAACATGCCTGTGCCCGATAGTCGTAGGATGTTCCTGCGGCCACCGTGGTATCAGTATACGTGGTCAGGTTTGCCGTCATAATCTGCCAATACGCGTAACCGGTTCCTGACCACGTGCCTGCTGATAACTTCCGTTCAATATTGAATTTATCTTCGTTCGTTGAATTGTCATTCCAGGCGAGATAAATTGTTGACGCGGTTGACGGCTGAGCAAGACGAAGGTTAGACGGAGCGGTTGGAATTCCCGTTCCGGCTGAAATAAAACTTAATTCGGCACTCGTACTGCTTCCGGATTCTGCATGATAATAATAAAGAGTGTTCTGGCTAAGGTCTGTCATGTTGACGCAGTGGTTTGTGATTGAAGTACCGCCGAAACAGTCGGTTGTTACCCATGAGGTTGGCGAGCCGGAAACCGTTCCAAATGCAACGCGAGAGTCAGAGGAAACATCCGTAATCCATTTTATCTGGGCGCCCGGACCCATAATATTTTCAACACGAAGGCTTGAAATTGATATGGCGGATGCACGGTCAGCAGAACCCAAGACAAGGCCGAGTACTACAAAAAGGGAAATTGATACGAATCGCTTCATAAAATTTTTTTGGACTAAAAATCAATCGCCGGCTTAAAAAAAAGCCGCAGAAAGTTTGACCTTTACATCCAGTTATGTTTCATTTCCTTTATTTTACTCTCATTTAGCCCTAAATTCTAGAACGGGTGTGGATAAAAAAACAAAATAAATGGCTTAAATAGAGGTGTTTTGGCATCTCCTCAAATATCCCGGGTCTTGTTATGCTAAATATATGAGCAATAAGCCCGAAAATGGAAAAAGGACGACGGTACTCATAACGGGACATACCGGTTTTATCGGGCACCATCTTGTGCGTCATATTCAGCGTCTGGATCCGGACGTAAGACTTGAAGGTTTTTACAGGAGTTCCGGCGAAAATATCCGGGATTACGCTCCACTTCTTTCACGCGTTCGAGCGGTCAACCTTGTTATTAATCTTGCAGGCACTTCGCGCCCGGACCGCGGCTGGTCAAATCCTCATGAAACATACGAAACCGACGCTCTTGGAGCTATTACCATTATGGAGGCGTGTAAAAATTCCAACGTCCCTCTCATTCATATCTCTTCATCCGAAGTTTACGGAACAAATATTCATCAGGGGTATCCGATGCCCGAAAGCCACCCCCTGCACCCGAAAAATCCCTATGGAGTGGCAAAAAAAGCTTCTGACGAAGCCGCATTGACCTACATTGATGATGGGGTGCCGATTGCGCTTCTCCGTCTTTTTACTCCGTATGGAACAGGCGAGGTCGATCCATTTCATCATTTCATTCCGCGTCTTGTCCGCCAGGCAATAACCGGAGGAGATCTTCCCGTAACTGACGGAGGGGTGCGAAGACGTGATTGGATATTCGCGGAAGACATTGCCGAAGCAATATGGGAAGCGCGAAACGCGAGTCCCGACGTCTATAATATTGCACGCGGCGTTCTTTACTCTGATCTTGAAGTTGCACTGCTTGTACTAAAAGAAGTAAAGGAAGTTTTTCCCACCAAAAGCAGAATACTGCCGCTCTCCAGCCAAACGCCACTGAACGACCCGCTTGAACAGCTTGGCGACCCAGTTCGATTTTTTGAAGAAACCGGCTGGCATGCGCATACTTCTCTTGAAGAAGGGATTCGCCAGTGTATAGCATTTTATACGAAGACATCCGCATAGTTTTTGAATAAACAAAACCCGCCCGACAGCTGCCGGGCGGGTTTTGTTTCTTTCACCTATTAATGCGATCCATACAGCGCATTCAATTTTGCGCGCGTCGCGGGGCCGACATTCCCAAGAGCCTGAATGCCGTACTTTGTCTGAAATGCCTTCACTGCGCTCCTTGTGAGTGTAAAAAAGTTTCCTGATATCGGACCGGAGTATACTCCCTCGTTTTGAAGAATTTTTTGTAAGGCGACTACGTCGGCATCTCCCGCCATTCCAAATGAAAGAGCGCGGAGAAACGTATGAGATAGGGCGGAAGACGCTGGAGGAAGAGTTGTGCCTAAGGGCGGCACGGTAGAAGTTCCACCATAGAACGCATTCAATTTTGCGCGCGTCGCGGGGCCGACATTCCCAAGAGCCTGAATGCCGTACTTTGTCTGAAATGCCTTCACGGCAGTTTCTGTCTGCCTATAAAAGTTTCCTGTCGCAGAACCCGAAAAAAAGCCTTCTAAAACAAGTATCTGCTGAAGAGCCCGAACATCCACATCGTTTATCACTCCATACGAAAGAGGACGTGTGAATGTATATTTAAAGACCGAAGCCGTTCCTGACGAAAGCGGGGGGGCAAAAGGATTCGGTATTGATACCGGAACAGGATTTGCCGAAAGGGGCACTGGCACCGAAACACCAACCGGCAGAATATCAATAACCCGCTCAACTCCGCTTGCCGGGTCGTAGGTGCCGTTCGTAAGAAATGGGACTATTTTCATCAGCACGGTCGCGCGTGCGCTTGAAGTATTCTTGAATATGAATGAAAGCGTTGTTGTTGAATCAGGCTGGTTTGCCATGAACGCGTACGATCCGCATGGAAGAGTTGTGGAGGCGTCAAGCAATGTCGTAACAGAGACTCCAAACTGACACGGAAAAACAAAATTTACGCCTGCGACATTCGTTCCCGCCCACGTGATGCTTGTTGTGCCACCCGATGTAAGAAGCAGCGCCGGAGGAGAAATAATCGTAATATGCGGAACTTTTATCGGCGCGGGTCTGACCGTAACATCGAGTGTTTTCCCCCGGCTTGCGTCATACGTTCCATCGCTCATAGCCGGTATAAGGGAGATGGTAACGACTTTTGACCCTACCGCAGCGCTGTTTTCGAACTTAAAAATCCGCTGGCCGCCCGCTTCGATCTTTGACGGAAATATGTATTGTCCGCACGTAACCATGGCATTGTCGGCGGTGTTGTGTATTTTTATTCCTTCCGCGCATGAGAACGTCATATTGACCCCGTCAACGTATTTTGTCGTCCACGCGTATGTAACAGTATTTCCTCCCTCAACGTCGCCTGGCGTTGCGGTAAAATCCGTGATAACGGTTGAAGCCGGCTGTATGGTTACGGATGCAGTTTGCGTTGCGCTTTCATATCCGGAACCGTCCGCATTTTTTGGGGAAAGAGTCGCTTGTATCGTCGAAACAATTGTGTTCGTATTTATTATCTGAACGCTCATGGCGCCGTTAGTCGCAAGGTCCAAAAGATCCGTACCGCAGGTTATCGGACTGCCGTTATCATAAAAGTACTGAACGCCGCGGAGACATGAAAGATTTAACTTTGCCCCGGAATTTCCAGTGGTCGACCAGACGAATCCCGTAATTTGTCCGTTATTAATATTGGAAGGGCTTGAGGTAAATGATATAATGCCGGCAAGTGCCTGGGGTGCCGTCAAAAACCAAGACCACGCAAAAAACAATAAAAAACTTAATCGAAGAAAAAAGGTTTGCATAATTTTGTGAGATTAAAGCTCCCTTTTATTATAATACATTCCCGCCGCAAAACACAAAAGCCCCTGCCTGGACCCTTGATATATGCGCAACTATTTCTGAAGAGGAGTTATTTTGTATATAATCCCCGCTTTGTCGTCTGAAAGATACATGGCGCCTTGTGGATCAAACATAATATCAACCGGACGCCCTAAAGATCCTTCCGGTGTCAGCCACCCGGTAATAAAGTCCTCTGTTCCCTGGTAATTTCCTTCGGAATCGAATTTAAGACGCACAACTTTATATCCGGTCGGCTCGCTTCTGTTCCACGAACCGTGCAACGAAACAAGCGCGTCATACCAATAATCTTCCGGCCATTGCCCCTTCGGAATGAACGTAATGCCGAGGGGAGCGGAGTGTGCCGGGAAGTCGACAAAACTCGGCGTTTCAAACGGTTCCATGCACGGATTGCGGATGTATGTTTTTTTATCGAAGTTCGTGTCGTGAATATTTTTTCCGTAGCAGTTCGGCCAGCCGTAATTCCCTCCTTTACGAATAATATCAATCTCATCCGGTGGGGTATTGTCGCCGAGCCAGTCGCGCCCCATTTCGGTCGCCCAAAGTTCCGGCGTAAAATTTATATTTTTAAACTTATCCATGCTTGCCCACGCGGTATTCCAGTTAAAAAAAACTGCATTACGCAAACCCTTTGCAAATACGGATGCCTTCTTCAGACTCTGGTCATACACCAAAATAGTTGCCCTTCGGTCGTCCAACTCTACGCACACATTACAGCTTGACCCAACGGAAATATAAAGCATACCGTCGGGTCCAAACCCGATAGTCCGGGTAAAGTGCCCCCCGCCAGACGGAAGGTCGGCAATTTTTTCAATAAAGCGGCGTTCTCGAACATCAAATTTTGAAACGCGATGTTCTTCGCCGATGTATAAAGTATCCGGGTCGTTCGGATCAAACGCAAGCCCGTGCGGCTTTCTCAAGCCTACAAAAATATCTTCCGTGGCGGATACGTTTCCGTTCTCAAGCGTAAGCTTCGCTACACTGCCACGCGCCGTACGGCTTACCCAGATATTTCCTGATGAGTCCCGCGCCAAAACACGCGCATCCGGAAGTTTTTTTTCAAAAATTGAAATGCGGAAACCGGAAGGAAGTTTCAGGGGAAGGTTTGTTTCGTTCACGGCATCCGCCGGAACCGAATCATCGGGAAGATACTTTGTTATGTCTTTCGGAGCCGGCTCCCAAGCGGGCTTTATCGACAAACCAAAAATACTCGGGAAAAAAATATATATTCCCGACACAACGGCAAATGCGAGAACAAAAAAACCGATAATGATTTTTTTCATTTCAGTTTAGTTTTATGTTTATTTGATGCCGAGAAGTTCGGAGAGCTTTCCGCGGTCAAATCCAATGACTATCTCCCCTCCCACGTCTATCACGGGGACGCCGAACTGGCCGGACTTGCTGAGCATTTCTTCCCGGGCTTTTTCGTCAACCGCAACGTTCTTCTCCTCATAGCTGACGTTGTTCTTTGCAAAAAATTCTTTCGTCATTTTGCAGTAGACGCATGTCGGAGTTGTATACATTGTAACGCTCTTCATGTAGTTGTTTTCGACCTTAGAAATTAAATGTCTTCTCACTATATCCCACTTCTTTCTTCCAGACAAGAGGATAACCGATGCCCTTGAATATGCGCAAAAAATGGTGTATAGTGTTCTCTAGTTTCAGCATAGCACATCAGTCAAGTTTTAAGGGTTTTTCAGATATTTTTGCGCGCCCACCCCATATCAGTTTTACTGAAGGCGTGTTTATCCGCGAACCTTTTTAACTGATTCACCTATGTCACCATCGCTACGGATTCTTTTGTAAAACTGGTACGGGGCGAGTAGCTCAGTTGGTAGAGTCCCGATTCCGCCAGAAGCGGAGTCGAGGATCCTCGATTGTTTCTTATTTTAAAAAATTAATATAAAATCGGGACAGCTCCCTTTTTCAGCCGAGGGCTGATCCACCTCTGGATGAAAGGAGAAGGTCGCAGGCCCGCCTCGACACTTAAATCTATTTTTTAATATGCGCACTTTGCGCCCATAGCTCAGTTGGGGTGAACATATATCATATGTTCAACGAGTTTATAAAGTTTTTGCGCCCATAGCTCAGTTGGTAGAGCAGCTCCCTTTTAAGCCCCGACGTTTCAACTAAACTTATAGTAAAGATGTCGGGGTCCCGACCAAGGCGTCGGGAGAGACGGTCGCAGGCCCGCCCCGACACTCAAAACTAATTTATATGCGTATTTTGCGCCCATAGCTCAGTTGGTAGAGCAGCTCCCTTTTAAGGAGAGGGTCGCAGGTTCGAATCCTGCTGGGCGCAAAATGCGCGTATTGAGTGTCGGGGTAAAAAGTCCTTGGTGGGTGCAAACAAAATTATAGAAATCCAAGAGCCGTTAACACAGTGGTAGTGCGCCCGGTTTGTTCCGACGCTCATTTTAAAGTTAAAATAAAGAAGTCGAGAATCCTCGACGGCAGTGGTGGGCCTTTAGCACAGTGGTAGTGCGCCCGGTTTGCATCCGGGATGCGGGAGTTCGATTCTCCCAAGGTCCACAATTCAAAACTTTTCAACTTTTTCGCTGGGGACAAGTCGGAATGCTCGCCGCGCCCAGTGGCGCGGCTCGCAAGGAATTGAGCCAAAAAATCCCACGGTGCAGAAAACGAAGATGAAGCGGACTGTATATCTAAAATCCTAATTCAAAGAATTATGCTCAAACCAAAATATTTTCTCTACGCTCGTAAGAGCACCGAAGATGATGACCACCAAATAATGTCTATTGAGGCACAGCTTTTTGAATTGCGAGAATACGCGCGTAGAGAAAATGTGGAAATTCTCCAAGAATTTACCGAGTCGAAAAGCGCAAAGAAACCCGGGCGAGAACTCTTTGCAGAAATGATTGCCAAAATTGAAGCAAGCGATGGCGTAGGAATTTTAGCGTGGCATCCGGATCGTCTCGCCCGCAACTCGGTAGATGGAGGAAAAGTTATCTATCTCGTAGATACACAAAAAATTGTTTCTTTGCGCTTTCCGACATTTTGGTTTGAGCCAACTCCGCAAGGAAAATTCATGTTGCAAGTGGCGTTCGGTCAATCCAAGTATTA
>MHQP01000019.1:0-9337 GCA_001820685.1 Candidatus Sungbacteria bacterium RIFCSPLOWO2_01_FULL_47_32
CATTGGTTATTTGTTTTGCCATACTATCTACTTTACAAGACATTGGTTATTTGTTTTGCCATACTATCTACTTTACAAGATAGTGGCGGGCCAAAGCGGACTGATTGCGATTCGGAGTAGAATGTAGGCCAGAATATTTGACAGAAGAATTAAATTATGGTATCAGTAAAAATAAGTTGATGTGTCAAAAAACAAGCGGAGAAGGCAGGGCATGAACATGAATAAGATCTTTTTTCTTGTCTTGGCAGGTTCAGTTCTTTTCATTGCGCCAGCGGCCCATGCGGAGGCGAAGACCATTCCGAGTGATAGTTGGCAGATTCAGGCGGTTCAAGAAGCACAGGCTTCTCCGGATTGCGCGCCAAATCTTCCGGATTTTACAAAAAAGCCATTTTTTCTTGCGGTTGATCACATTGTGTTTCCGAGCCGGATTCATCCTGAGTGGGGACTTATACCGTGGGCTATCTTCATTACAGATGAGGCAAAGAGGAATTTTATTGGCATTTACTACAACGATACTTCAGTGGTATATGCCGAATGGGTAACAGATAGCAAAGATGGTGTTGTTGTGAGAGGGTACTGGTACATTGGCGACGTCTTCGTTTTTGAAAAGGAAATTCCGCGTCCCGCGGAAGAGGGGAGCGGAAAGCCTCCGAAGTCTGATAAAAGTATTTAGGTTACCCCGGCCTTCGTCGGGGATTTTTTATTTGAAAAACCGCACGAAGCGTGCGGAAAACAGTTGCCGGATACGCGGAGTGAAAGCAAAATAGCGGGTAGATTTTAAGCTGATTCCCGCGTTGCATAAAAAAAGCACGGGGCAAGCCGTGCGATGATTATCGCGGCATCAAAAGCCACCCGACAAACGGCGCCAGCATGATGCCGATACCTTGCCGAATGGTGATCGTTTCGTGAAAAAGAAAATACGAAATAATCACCGTAATAACCGGATAAAGAGTTGTAAAAGCAACTACCACAGAAACCTTTCCGACGCTAATGGCCGCAAGGTACGACACCATTCCGGCGGCAAGAAGTGCGCCTGTCAAAATTGCAAAAGAAGCAGGAGTAGCTTGGAACGAAGGGCGCGCTCCCCATGCGTACAAAATAAGCACAACCGCGCAGTACCCGACGCCCACAAACACAAACGCTTCACGCGGGTCGTATGTTCTCCCGGCAAGCTTTGCGGGAACACTGAAGAGTCCCCAAAACAAATTTGTCAAAACCGCAAACCAAAACCATTTTGGCACGGGACACTCCCAAAGGAACAAATAAACTAAAAAATTAGTAGCACAGCTTTGCGCTGTCTGTCAATTTTTCGGACCCGATGTATCCAGAAGCATAAAATGGTCGGATTTAGACATAAGAAAATTTTAAAGTTGATTTCTGCATTAATAAAAAAACCGCCTCGATGGCCATCAGGGCGGTATTACTGATCTTCGATCATTTCTCTCATTTCCACGAATGTTAAATTTATCTTTGCTTTTTCGTAATCTGGCACGTGCGAAACATTAGTGAAACGCATGCCCGGCGCACCAAACCGCCACTTTCCGGTTTTGCGACAAATGACCGCTGAACTCACACCACTCCTGACGAGCGAATCCCGCCCGGCTTCCGAGTAGTTCTGCGTTTCATCTCCGAAGTTAAATGCGTCAAAATCAACGCCATTAATCCATATAGGTGCTGGCTGAAGCAATAGTTTTTTAAGCTTCTCGAACTCGCGCGTTCGGTCGCTGTCCGTGGCGTCCATGCGCTAGTTCAGCGACGGATTACTTTGCACGATATGAAGTGTCATAGCCCCCCACATGTGGGCGATGATATTGAAAAACAAAAACCCTAGGTCTGGGCTGTGTCCGCCTTCTTCCGGGAGAAGTTCTTTCCCGGCTATCGCATATTTTTCTACCGGTTCCCATCTTGGGTCAGGCCACTTTGTTTTTGCGGCGGCCATATACTCCGCCGCTCTCTCGGAGCAATCGTTGAGCACGAGGTCAAAGTATGCCCCGGCAAGAAAAAACTGCGGCGGGTCGCCCATACTCCTGGTACTAACAAAAGCAATAAATTCTTCGGGCGTAATGTCAAAAAGCAAGTCGCCGCAGGTTTCTTTGCTGTAAAATACCCCGTCCCATTTCTTAGGAAGCGGCATGGATGTTCCTCCGGTGCCAGGCGATAAAAAAATAATAGCATAAAAATATGCTATTTGTCAATAATTTTGGCCCGGAAAGTTCTCTCGCGGAGAATTACCGTGACTTTGTCGCGGTTTCGGTGCAACGTGGCGTGATTGTACACGTTTTTCATGAGTTGGCGCTTACTAATGCTTTCCCATGAGCAGTCGCAGCGCGCGCTCTTGTGTGTGCTGTATTGAGTAATGACGATGGTCAGAGTAACCGCCTCTTTCCAAAACCCACAGGTTCTTTCGCCGATAACACCAGCATACTCGGAATACACTTTTTCAAGAGCGGCAAAAAACGCTAAGGCATGTTTGCTGCAATCCAGAAGAACAAGAGATTTCAAGATTCGGGTAATTCGCAAAAAGTTATGGTTGTTCGGCGTTAGCCAATGTTGAGTTTTTTCGACAAAGTTCTCTGAACGAACTATCTCAAAATATCCGCTCTTTAATACAATAGTGAAGCCGTAAAAATCAAGCATACGGGCATGGGCAAGAAGAAGATTTGATCTTAGGGTCTGATAATCCTTAAATGCCGCGATATCTTCATCAGTCAAAAGCGGGGCCGAAGAACTATACGCGCTCGCGTCTTTTAGCGGGAAGAGCCACTGAATGTAATCATGAGTATTTTCCAGCACCCAATCGCTCCACATCACCATATCTTCAAACCTTCTGCCCTCAATATCCGATCCTCGCCCGAGATAAAAAGTAACAAGAGGGGAGTGTGCCATTTCGTTTCCTCGTTTTCAAAAAACAATAAAATGAATATAACATGTTTATATACTATTTGTCAATAAGTAAAAAACCGCCCCAATAAACATGGGGCGAGGAATGTATGCTTAATTAAATCAGTTCAGCTCGCTCTTGACAAGGCCATGCACGCGCGCGCGGAGCATTGCAAGAAACCGTATCTCCGGATTTTTTGACTCAAAGGGCTTGTATACGTCGGTATCAATCTGCGCGAGAATTCTTCTACGGTCTTCCAGCAGGCCACGCTCGTCGCACTCATGCAAAAGTCCGAAAAACATATCCCAGGCCTCTTCCTGCGTGATTTCCCCAAGCGTAAATTTCTCCTTTGTCCACTCTTCGGAGCGCAAGATTTCCTCGCGCGCGGCTTCATTACTCATGCGCGTGATCTCAAGAACCCTCTCAATGGCCCGATCCGCAGAGTCCATGCCAATTCTCCGGACTATTTCTGAATTTTTTATATAATAGCAAATTAATTATATTTTGTCAAATTGAGAATAGCGAGTTCAATTATCTAACACAAAAGCCATCGTTTTTTTGGCGATGGCTTTGGTCTAGTTTGGCGTCTTGCTAGAAAAAACGAGTCAGATAGATGGTAAAAAATAATCCGATTACGCCGCCGATAACGACTTCGCTTATACGGTGCCCCATCCGCTCCTTAAGGCGCGGAAATCGTGAATCATCCACACGAAGCTGCCGAATCAACATATTCAGATACCGTCCCTGGTCGCCCATGTAAGCGCGCAAACGCACCGCGTCATCAATGACAATAATTGCAAGGCCTGCTGTCGCAGCGAAGGCGCCACTTCCCAGCCCCTGATAGTGTCCGGTGGCAGTGAGAAGAGAAATAATGAAAGCGGTATGGGCGCTCGGCATGTGTCCGTGCGTGAGCGCATATTCCGGCTGCCACCCATGCCTGAGCGTAAAAATGCAAAACTTCAAAAGCTGTGCAAACCCGCCCACGATAACGGGAATGATAAGCATCGGATAGTTGGAAAGAATGTCGTTCATGTGCGATACCGATTTAAACTCTAAGGTTCATAACCATAACAGTATTATAACCATTTTATCGGATAAAGAGTATGTGCAAAACATCCGGAGTCAGTTCATTTTGGCGCTAGAGATACGGAAGGTTTAAGAAATGGCTTCTGACCTTGTTTTTACTTGCTTTCAAAAACAAAAACCGCAGGAGTAAACCATGCGGGTTAAAAAAGATACATTCGGACCGCTGTCACTACAATGCCGATGTCTATAAAAATATCTCCGATGCTTGTGATTTTTTCCGAGAGGAGCGGGACGTAAATGCGGTCACCGAGAAGCTTAAATCGCGTACGTTCATCCTCGCGCACGTGGAGAGGACTGTCCGGCAGCAGTTTAATACCTCTGGGTTCGAGCTTGGAACTGTCGACAGGCATCCGCCCTAGGTTAAAAAGTATTACGGCAAAGTTGAGCAACTGCCCAAACGCAAAAATATAGAGGCCGAAATATTTCGGATTTGTGAACACGCAAATGAGTGTAATGAATGCCGCAAGCCTTAGAATGTTGCCGATGGAATTGGCCCGGCTGTGTTTACATTTGTTTGATGCGATTCTCCAAATAAGCAGCAACACAATAGCAAAAATTGCGTGTGGCCTTGGGGCAGTAAAGACATTCAGTGTCGGATGCGCCAGTACGAGAATAGCGGACAACGACCCCAGCACGTGGAGCATTCAGTTTTCCGTCGCATTCGAGTGGAACGAACTAAAACAAAAATAGCACAATTATGCTATTTTGTCGATTTTTCTTTAATCCCATAAGTTTTCAACTACGCGCCGTAAAGTTTTGCGCGCGTACGCGGCCCAACGATACCTATCGGGTCAATACCATTTCCGCGCTGGTAGGCGATAACCGCCGCTTTGGTAATGGGACCGAAGTATCCGGTGATTGCCGGATACATATAGTACCCGAGGTCGCGGAGTTTTTGCTGAAGTGTGCGCACGGCCTCTCCTCTCGAACCTTCCGAAAGCGATTGCGGAGCGGATGACGATTTCGGCAGGGCAACTTTTTCGTTGTTCATTGCACCAAGCGAGTTCATGGTAAAGTATCCCGCTATCTGGATTCCTCTTGCGTTTTGATATTGCATCAACGCATTGCGTGTATCCACACTGAAAAATCCGGTAATGGGGGACTTGTAAAATCCGAGTGCCTGAAGTTTTATTTGAAGCTGCCTCACGTCTTCTCCACTCGTTCCTTCATAGAGCGGTTTTGTGAACAAATATCCGACCTGGAACTCAATGTCGGCGTCTGTAATAACGCCGTGGTTCACTGTTACGTATCCGCCGTTTGGTGATGAAGCAACGCGCTGAAGGGGACCTGCGGCGGAAATCAAGCTGTCGAAGGGGTTGACCGCGCCATGATTCGGGTCACGGATTTCAAAATGAAGATGCGACACGGTGTTTTCGGCGTTTCCGCTGTCTCCAGTCCAGCCAATGCCCTGCCCCTTCGTTACGCGGACTCCGCGGGCCATTCCCGGAGCATACGCGTGTGTTTCTCCACCAAGGCCGTCATCCGTTCCTGGTGTGTCGTTATTTAAATGCAAATATCTGTATGTGTATCCGTCGGCGTCCTGAACAGTAATCGAGTAGCCCCACGACGCTTCGGGCGAGACGATGAAGCTTACGTATCCATCAACGGCGGCAATTACCGGCGTCATTTTATCAGCGATGATGTCGTTTCCCAAATGCTGGCGAGCCCCGCCGTCTCTAGGTTCGAGAAAATCGTTCCTGAACGTTGCCTGTCCGTCTACGGGGAATGCGATAGGGCGCACGAGTGCCTGAACAGAAGAAGAAAAAGTAAGAAAAAAGAAAATTATAACGATTAGATTTTTGATTCGAAACATAGTGAGAGAAAATTCAAGCAAAAACGACTCCTTCCATTATACAATATGTGATAGGAAAGCACCCGCGAAGACCTCATTAACGCAAGGAGTCCGCGCTTAAACAAAAAAAGCGGGACACGTATCTCCGCTTAAAATAAATATATCTTCCCTAGTTCTTTTCACCCCTTTCCGAGCCATTAAGGAGAATGATACAACTGCCCACATATCCGGTCGACATTGCGGCAAACAGTTTCGGCGCTTGGGACTCAAGAACCAAATCGCGCCCCTCGCGTGAGACCTTCTCTGGGTTCTCCCCGTCTTTTTTGAGGAAGGATGATGAAGCCGGCGACACCGAATTCGGGTTGGGGGAATACACGTAGTAGACACCACCCTTGAATTTGATTGTGATGCCGGTAAACGTTCGGGGATTGTTCATGTACGACTTATATTCCGAGGACTCCTCGTCACATCGGAAGTGCACAGTAAGAAGCTCTGGCTTTTCGAAATCCTGTCCCCACGGCATTGCACTGCTATTTGCATTTGCTCCGCACGCGGACAGCGACATTCCCGCTACCAGAAGAACGATTCTGCGAAATAATCCATTTGCCATGGTGTTATCCTCGCTTGGCACATCGGAATATTATCACTCGCAAATATAGCATGAATGGCATATATTGTCAAGCATCTGCGAGGGAGGTTAAAATAAGCGGAACTATTTAAAAATAGTTCCTGACCCCTTTTCGCCGGTCTTAGACCCTCCATAGGTCGCCAGAACCCCCATTCCTAAATAAAATTCTCTAACTTTAATTATTACGAATAAACCCTCCGCCAATTTGACGGAGGGTTTATAGTTAGGGCCCCTTTCTTTTACCGAATGTTTCGTATAAGTAATGCACGTTCCACCGCAAGGGTCGCATGTTTTCTTAACCGCCCCTGACTGGGACAGGTCGCTTTGCACGAATGTTCGGAACTCCGCGCGCTTCACACATTCCGAACCGCAATTTGGGAAATAAAAGGCTCGATTTCCCCATTCAAGATAGTCAACTACTGGTAAAATTCCGGCAACATTCTTGCCCGTCCGTAGCCTTGCTTTGCAGTTCCGTAGCTTTAGCGAAGAACTGGCGAAGGCGGGTCGCCGTCTTGTGGTGAGCCTGTCGAACCATTAAGATTGTGAATTACTGGTGATTTCCTGATAAGTGTTTCTTCGCGTGAGTTCGGCTACCGTGATAAACGCGACGCCCCAGATAACAGTGGCAAGACCCCAAACAAGACCAAGGCTCGATTCAGCGTCCGGCAATGCCACCGAAGCAAGACCGAGCAAAATCGGGAGAAATCCGGCAACCCAAGCCGCGAGCCGCCAGCCTCGAATTCTGAAGCTCGCCAAGAGACCCACCAAAATGACAATGAAACTGAAAACGGCCATATTGCGATAGTGGCCTACAGTGACATGCTCCTGATCGTGAGTTGCTTCATCGTCCACGGTCATACCGCTTGTGTCATTCACCCCGTTAGAGGTTATACGCTGCGAGCCCTCGCTATCTCTAACGGGGTTCATTGATCCTCGATCAACTGCGCCACCATGAAAGGCAGGCGGGTTGTGGAAAAACCCAGTGCCCCCGCCACCGGCAATCTGTAAGTTAATGTTTGTAAAAGCGAACGCAGTAAGCGGCACGGCTGCGATGGCAATCAGCGTGAGCAAGATTTTGTTTACTTTTGCTGTGCGAATCCAGTTAAACAGGCCAAGCCCTGCCGGGTGAAGAATCGTCGCTATGAGAGTCAATCCGCCAAAGATGAGAAAGAGCGGTTGAGGAACCCAGTTATTAGTGAAAGCGGCAATCACAATCATCGCAACCCATGCAATCAGAGCAACCAGCTGGCCTTCAAAATTTTCTTTTGGCTTCCAAAGCTGGCTAAAAAGTCCCACTGCGGCAGTTCCTACAATAAGCGCGAACACAAGTTCATGAATAAGGTTATGGGTATCTCCCGTGGAGACAAAATCGAAATGCCCCATAGGGGAAAGCCAATTACCGGGTACAAACATCAACACATTGATAAACCCAAGAAATCCTAAATATGCCAGCACAACAAGCGAGAACGCGATGCGCCGCCAGCCGAAACTTTTTAGTGTGTGTATGGTTTTATGCATAAGAAATTATTAACTCTCATAACACAATTTTACTGCTTATTACCTTTTTGTCCCCGTTTCTGCCCGCTGTGTGCCCCTGTGGCGAGAGATTGCCACAGGGGCACAGCTTTGTACCCCTTGCGCTAGATTGACTCGAAATTGAAAAGCTTGTGCGCGTTTACTTATTTACAATAAACTCCACCAGAACAAAAACTAGCCAAAAAGCAACAAGCATATACGCCTCTTTTCTGGAAAGAATCCGTCCCGAGCGCATAAAGCGAAACAGCACAAATGAGGCCGTTACCATAAACATGCCGGTAATATAGATTATCTTTTGCGGAAACGAAAATGGACTAATCAGCGCAAGAATGCCGACCACGATAGTGGCATCGGCAAGCACCGTGCCGAGAATATCCCCGACCGCCAAAGAGTCATCCCTTTTTTTTACAGATTTTAGAGAAAAGAATAATTCCGGCATGGTTGTGCCGAGTCCCACGATAAGCATGCCGATGAGGATCGGACTGACCCCGAAATAATTTGCCAAAGAAGTTGCCGAAGTGACGGTAAAGTGCGCGCCAGCTAACAATATTGCCATGCTGAAAAGCAACATCAGAAAACTCCTATACCTGCCACCACCGTTGTTTAACGGGATGGTACCGTCAATGCCATTTTTTAACGCTACATAATAGAAAACCGCACCGGCAATAATCAACGCAATACCCTCTAAGCGGGAATATCGCCCATCAAACCCTAATACGAGCGGCAAGAGAAGTATAAAAGGATACACAGCGTGGTTTTTTAATATTTTGCTTTCAACCTTCAATCCTCTTCCTGCAAAAATAATAATTACCGCAAAAACTAAGGTTAGGTCCGCAATATTTGACCCGAACAACATGCCCAAACCGAACGAGGGAATTCCTTCAAGAGCGGCATTAATGGAAATGAATGTCTCCGGTAGGATTGAAATAACCGCTACAATAATAAAGCCAACGGTATATTTAGATAACCGATAGCCCTCTGCAAGTAAAGCGGCGTATTTTGTGGCCAGCGTCGCGCCCTTGATAACCATGAATAGGGCGACTATGAAAATGAATAAGTTATTGATCATGCAATTTATCTTTGATTTTTCGTTCCTTATTCATCGTATCAGCTTTTTTGCGGGAACAGCTCGCCCCGTTAGAGGCTCGCATTAGAAACACGGCAGATATCACTGGCATCTTGTCTCTAACGGGGCGAGAGGCAGAGATAAATCCCTGTTACGCTCATCGGCCCTTGGTCAAGCTCTCGGTATGTCCGTAAACCAATTTTGCTTTTAACCGCACCTTCTATCCCTTCGGATAAATCCACCGCACAAAGGCGGATGGCGGACTTATTGCACAATCCTGTTGCCGGCTTTCGCCGATAAATACCGATTCTCACTATTCCAATATCACTATATCAATTTTCTCAAACA
>MHQP01000019.1:9347-11658 GCA_001820685.1 Candidatus Sungbacteria bacterium RIFCSPLOWO2_01_FULL_47_32
ATTTTCTCAAACAAGGAAAATCCCGCATAGGAATCACACCGCGCGACTTACGGAAATAGAACCAGTTTTGCGCCAATGACAAAGAGGAAAACAGCCACTACCATACGAAACTTGTCTTGCGGGATTTTGTCTACGATTTTCTTCGCGGTCTGCGCTCCCACAAACGAGACCGGGATAAACAGAAACAATCCGTACCATAACTCTCTTGGCAATGTCGCGCCTCCAGCAACATATGCGATGATGCGCGTTACGTCCACGGTTAAACCAATGGCCCCGGCTGTGGCAATATAAATCGCTTTTGGCAAATCAAAGGCGGACAAGAACATGCTACGAATCGGGCCGCCAATGCCGAACATGCCGGCAAAGAACCCGGAGAGCGCGCCGCCGGATATTGCCATTGCATTTCCGGCTGGCATTTTCCAGCCAGAGGCTGGTTCGCCTTTGGTGGAGAATTTACCTTGAAATATAAAAAATAACGCATAGCCCACAAGAAACGCGCCAAGTAAACGGAGCAGAATTTGTTCATTCGCGCCAAGCGATATGAAAGCGCCGAGGAAGCTCGTCGCAAGACCAACAACACCAAACAGCAGGAGAAGACGTAAATTAAAACCGGAACGAAACAGCGCGACTTTCCACACATCGCCAAACCAATGGATAATTGCCACCAAGAAGATAGCTTCTACAGGAGGAAAGAATATCACCAACACTGGAATCATGAGTGTGGATGTTCCGAATCCTGTAATCGTGCCGATAGTAGCGGCTATAAGAGTCAGTAATGATATGTAAACAATTTCCATATTATTTGAACCACTCTCTAGGTGAACGGGGCCAGCCGATCATAAGAAATAACGCAAGCGGTGCGCCCCAGTTTGCGGAACGTTCGACAAAGTCCCAGATTGGCATACCTACGATCGGACGAAGAAGTGCAGTCCAAAACCATCAACTTTTTTGTGGTAAAAGGTTTTCGGCTCCCAGCCCTTCACACTATTATAACCGTTCTTTCCGATAAAGAATACATGCAAAACCTCCGGAATCAGTTCATTTTGATACGGGAGATGCAAAAAGCTTAAAAGCACCTGACACCTTTTCCTTTTCCACCTTTTCCCTTCTTTTTCTCCGGGGTGGCGGGCTTTTCATGCTTCCATTTCACTTTGGAAATTACCGTTTTTTAATTTTATTGAATAATTAGACTCACAAAAGGAAAAGAAGTGGTTTTTGCCACTTCCTCTCCTATTTGGCTCCGCGCGCTTCACGCATTTAGAACCGCAATTTGGCAGATTCCCGGCAATATTTCTCCGTTTAAGATCGTGAATTACTGGTGAGAACTTGTCCTGAGCTTGTCGAAGTATTACCCCGAATTACGAGCTGTGTGCCCTTGTGGCGAGAGATTGCCACAGGAACACAGCTTTGTACCCCTTGTGCCGCATTAAACCGAATTTGACCATAACGAAAGAGGACGCTAATCGTCCTCTTTAATCGTTGCCGGCATCACGAAGTTTTTCTTCTGCCTTGCGAGCCGCTTCTTCGGCTTTCTCCCGCTTTTCTTCTAAGCGTTCGGCTTCTTCTTCGTCTACTTCTTTCATTCGTTCTTCTTGCTCTTCTTTCAACTCTTCCTCTTCTTCTTTTGCTTCCTCTAAGTCCTCAATTGCATCTTCTACTTTTTCAAGTGCATCTTCTGCCTGCTTAGCCAGTTGTTTAGCGCCAACATAGTTCTCTTTAGAAAAGAGCTCTTTGGCTTGGGCAAGAAGCCGGTCAAATTTTTCAAACGCTTCGGCAGGAATGCTCACCCCATCCTCGGCGGCTTCGTCCAATACTTCTTGTTTTTCCTCCTCGGCCTCTTTGATGGCTTTTTCGGCGTCCTCTTTTTTATCCATCTCTCGTTCAATCCTTTCTTCTTCCTGTTCTAACGCTTCTTCCTGCTCTTCTTCTTTGAGCTCCAAAAGTTCCTTTTGAGCTTTTATTTCGCCAAGTTCCTTTGCTAGTGCCTCAACTTGGGCGGTGTCGCCGGCTCGCCTTGCCTCGCGGATTTTTGCTTTGAGCTCATCCTCTTTTGCTTCAAGGGCGCGTTCTTGATCTTTGAAGGCCTGCTTCAAAGCCTCTTTGTTTGCGTCAAAATCCTCACTAATGCTTTTGGCGAGCTCGTTTACATCTTTTCCTTTAGATTTTTCTTTTTCAACAATACCGGCGGCTTTAGCAATGTTTGCTTGAAGCCGGGATTGAGCCACCTCCAATCCTTTCGCATTCACGCCTTTCGTTTCCAAAATAATCTTAATCTCGGCGATACGCTCGGCGGCAAAATCAATCTGGAGAT
>MHQP01000020.1 GCA_001820685.1 Candidatus Sungbacteria bacterium RIFCSPLOWO2_01_FULL_47_32
CAAGAATAAATGAAAAGATCCGTCTTGCGACGGATCAGCATGGATGAATTAAAATCCAAGTCTTTTCAGCTCTGCCTGCAGTTCAGAGCCTGTAGTAATTTTCGTATAGATGGGTTTTACGGGGCCTGGCGGCCAATTGAATGTGACGGGCTTGCTGAAGCGCTTAAGATTTTTAAAGAAGAAACCTACTTCAAGCGGAGCAACATACGGCCCAAAGAGATAGAACTGATAGAGGCCGTCTTCAAATTGGTCCCGGCTAAACCCTTCCTTTTTGAGAATTCTCCTCACTTTTTCCAGCGGCATATTGTTGAAATTGCAGACCATCCGCTCGGCTTCTTTTTTGGTAAGCGTACGTACATCGGCGAGCTCTCCAACTCCGATGATGACCTTATGCTGATAAGGACTATTCGCGTACTTATACGAATTTACAGCCGCATCGGCGGTCCTTCCCGAATTATAAAACAGTACCGGGCCTCGATAGTCCCACTTCCAGCCTCTCGTCTTAACTCCCGCCCACTCATCAACCTTCAAATGCCCGTCGAGCAACATATCATTATACGGAAACCAGTTTGGAAAAACAGGCAGGCTGTGCGGTTTCATGTACTCTGCTTCCTTCGGTGTCAATGTCAAAGAACTGCTTCTCCACGCTAGCATAATCGTTTTGTGAGTCAAGAGGAATTTATAAAGTTGACAAATGTATAATAACTATAGTATAATATAAATACGTGCAGTTCCCACAAAGGAGGACATGATGATTCCGGTTCCGCTAGGTCCAGGACGAGAGTATCGAACGATATCGGCCCTTGCGAGTGGCGAGGTCGTCATCCTTGACGGCATTTCCCTAAAGATGGATGAGGGGGAAATCGAATCCGGCGACCTCTACGTCGCCGAGAGAAACACTGGCCCGAAACTGCTCACGGCGCGCGCGATCACACGAGACAACAGCTTCTGTGGCGGGATAGTGTTTCCAACAACACTCGACTACGCCTTTGACTTCTGCGAATGCGTGAAAGTGCGCGAGGTATAAAGCCTCGCAAAAACCCTTATGGCAACGAAGAAGCCCCGCGGCGTTCGTAGCTGTGAGGGTTCTTTTTTTTATACGGAATAAACTTTACAAATGCTATGCATATGCTACTATGGTACAACTTTAAGCGTTGCCTTGGAGAAACACTTGTGGGAGCGCAATACTACGGTGACGGTCACGGCGGCGGAATTGAGGAATTGCCAGGTCTCTTGCTTTTGTCCTATATAAACAAGCCGACGCCGGAGAATCAGGCAAACGTGCGAAAAGTGTTCGAGAAGTTACGTGCTGATATCGTTTCGCATTTCGGCGAAAAATTCGCGAAAGAGCTCGCATGCGAGCTTAGAGTCACGAAAGCATAAGCAAAAGCAGTCCCGCACGATTCGTGCGGATTTTTTATTTTCCTTTTCGGCGCTTGACTTTTTTAAAAAAATACTGTTATAATAGTTCATGTTCTTTTACCGCCAGCCGAGCGTGCCATGCTAAAAACTATTTTCGCGGCCGCCATTCTCCTTTTTTCCGCAACTTCCGTGTTTGCGCAAACCCTCCTGCCGTTTCCTGATATTCCGCGCGAATATCGTGGATGGGACGCAAAGGAGTTTTCTTGCGCTTTACCGAATGGCCGCGCCTACACTGCCACCATGTATATGTTTCCCACCGTCGACGGCCCGCGCCTTCATCCGGGAATAAATCTTTCCGGAAGAATGGACTACATACTTATGTACGCCGTTAATGGCAAGAATATCGTTATCTGGTCCGATACCGGCATGAAATTTCCGGGTGAGACGATTGAATCATACGGATATTTCCTTCGCCCTGACGGCCAGTGGATAAAGATGCCCGGCACTGAGTATAGCTCCCAAAGGCAGATGCTGGCTTCCCAGTTGACCACCGAACAGAGTCTTATAATGGAGATGGACGAGATAAATTTGCTCTGCACAAAAATGCATCGGGATATGAACGAGTTCTTTTTGGAAGAATTCAATACATACCGCAAGTAGCTTTTCTTACCACCCCGCCCAATGGCGGGTTTTGTGTTGCCGAAAGTGAAATATTAAAAAAATTTAGGGCCCAGCCATGCTGACAAAAACGGTGGTAATATTTGACAGCACATAATTATTATGCTATTATCGGCCTGCTAGCGAGCGCACCAGGGAGCATCTAAAATGCAAATCGCCACGGCTTTCTTCTTTGGGGTCGCGTGCATGGCCCTTTCGTTGCTCTTGGGATATGTTGCCTATCGGCGCGCATTGCGCCTGAGCGACCTGGCAAACAGTACGGACGGAAGCTACGAGAGAGCTTTTTACGGACGTTTTCTGCCTCCGGCTATTTTTTCTGTTCTTTTGCTCCTGGTTGCGTTTATTATCCAGAGGCTCTACTTTTGAGCGTCTCCCGCCCCGACGCGCGTCGGGGCGGATTTTATTTCTTTTTCAATTGCCAAAGCTTAATTTATAATATGAGTACCAATACCGATAATGTTCAGCAAAAAACTTAAAGATTTATACGGACTCTATGAACGGCGCATTTCTCCGATCGCGTTTATTTTTGGTTTTCTCTGGGACAATTTTACGCTTGTAAGAATCGACCTTTTATACGACAACATCGTTCTTCTATTCCATCTTACCGTCGCATGCTCCGCAATTATTTTGACAAACGCCTATGACGCCGGCCGTTTTAGGAATAAAATTCCACAAGAAACCGCGGAAGTTCTCCTCCCCTTCCTCATGCAATTCTCATTTGGAGGACTTTTTTCCGCGTTCTTTGTTTTTTACTCGCGAAGCGGCTCTCTTCTGACGAGTTGGCCGTTCCTTCTTTTTATCGCAATTCTGCTTTTGGGAAATGAGCGCTTCCATAATCGCTACTTCCGTCTTACCTTCCACCTTTCCGTATTTTTTGTCGTTCTCTTCTCATATCTGATATTTGCGATTCCAATCATTCTCGGCGCGATGGGAACAAAGATATTTCTTTTGAGCGGAGGTGCCGGCATTGCTCTGATAACAATTTTTATTTTTTTGCTTTGGCGCGTAACTCCCCAGCGATTCCTCTGTAGTTGGAAAATGATCCTCATCTCAATCGGCGGAATTTATCTTGCCTTCAATATCCTCTACTTTACGAACGTCATTCCTCCGATACCGCTCGCCATGAAAGAACTCGGGGTGTACCATTCGGTTGCAAAGAACGATTCGACATACTCTCTTCAGTATGAACCGGCCAGGTGGTTTGAATCGTTCATTTCAAATCCCGTGTTCCATCGAGCGGGGAGCGTCCCGGTGTTTGTTTATGGCGCCGTATTTGCGCCGACCCGCCTGACTTCGAATATTTTTCATCGCTGGTCGTATTATGATGAAAAGCTAACGGCATGGGTTGAAACGGACCGCCTTCCGTTTCAAATTGTTGGCGGAAGAAGCGAAGGCTACCGTGGGTATACCATGAAATACGGGGTTTCCACGGGAATGTGGAGGGTTGATGTAATAACCGAACAAGAACAGATCATTGGACGCATTACGTTCACAATAGTTCAGGCTGATTCGACTCCGAATTTACAAACCGACATCCGGTAATATTCCGTTTAAGACATTGCAATTAGATTGAGAGTATGGTACAATGGGAATTGGTCAAACTATAGGTCTGTGTGAGAAACATCGTCGAGTTTTGTTCTACAGTATTCTCATGTTTGAAAGATTGTTAATTTAAATTCCAACAATTATGCAAACAGGCACAATTGCTCGGCTTGTTACCGACCGGGGTTTTGGATTCATCGCTCGCGAAGGAGAGGCAAAAGACCTCTTTTTCCACTCAAACGAGCTGAAAAACGTTGAATTCAAAGACCTCCGCGAAGGCGACAAGGTAACATTCGAAGTCGGTATGAGCCCAAAAGGGCCAAATGCCACGAATGTTAGCCGGGTCCAGTAAGATACAAAAACACCCCCTGTCGGGGGGTGTTTTTGTATCACCGATTGCCTCTTTATAAATTTATGCAGTTGTGTTAAAAAAAGGAATCCTAGTTTTTTCTTTTTGAGACGCAGATGACCTCTTGGGAGAGAACGCGCGAGCTTGTAGGTTCCTGCATCCCATTCGTGCCTCGGGGTAGAAAAATGGTCTTTGGAAAATTTCAATTTGACGGACAGCTTGCGCATTTCAGCTATAGGACGCTTCAGGAAGACGGCCTTCGCACGGCAAAACGGACAACCGCAGACTTTCTTCCCGGGCGTGAGCCGACTCGTGAAAGTTTTCGGGCGCTCCAGGTTGCCGACGGAAAGAGAACGAGGTTCATTATGCGAAACCGCGTATATGATGAACCGGCCCTTTTCGGACGAACGTTCCCTGCCTTCACATATCAATGGACGAAAGACAAAAAGTCCGGCCGTGGAGTGCTTTCTTTCTTTCGCATTGATTTTTCGGATGCCGATTTCATAAACTTCAGCGGCCGCACGCTTCGGACACAGATGAAGGAGGGGAACACGAAGTTTTTTGAGGGCCTTCCCGAATCTCTCGAGCATTCGCCTCTCATCCTCGGCCATCCAATCCGGCGAGCCATTGATTTTGAGGACTATGCGAAAATGATACTGCTAGATTCCGAACTTGAAGTGTTCTCGCGTTCTTGCCACGCAACGTATTCATAACCATACAACCGCAAATTTTCTGCGGTTTTTTATTTCACTCTGATATGGGTGGTCTTTCAAAAATATCACTTGTGTGTTATTCTTTTATTAGTTCTCCTCACAAAAATCGGTAAGCCGGGGAAAAACCAAATGCCATCGGATAGAAACGAACTTGAGCGGCAATTTTGGGATACATGCGAGGAGCTTCATATCAGCGATACGAACAGGTCAATCCTTGAGTCATTTTTGGCGCCCTTAAGAAACAAGGACGCCGCTACCTATTTTCATTACCTTCACTCCCTTCGAGTCGGACTGCTTGCGCGCCTTATCGGCCGCTTCATATATCACGAAGAAAAACCTCTATTTTTTGCTGGCGCCCTGCATGATCTCGGCAAATGCCAAACCCCGCTAGAGATACTCGGCAAGACCGAAAGCTGGACGGACGAAGACCAAAAAACGGTTCAGCAGCATGTAATGGACGGCTACAGGCTGATTCGGGGCCGCCTTGATATCACAGCCGAGATCATGGTATGGCATCATAGATTTCAGGTAAACGGCTATCCCGAAGAACTTCCCCCGCCACTTCATAAATACCGGGAATCCATGAAGCTCCTGATATGCGAATACGGCCGCATCGTCGCCCTGGCAGACGTCTACGACGCGCTTCATCGCGCTGACGCGAAGTTCGGAGAAAAGAGAAGACTCACAGGAGAAGAAATCAAAGAAAAAATGTTTATATTCAACCCTGACAGAAAGAAGCTTGTTACGGCATTATACGACAGCGGAATTTTTTCTTTATAAACCCCACCACCTAGTGGGATTTTTTTATTACTCCGCATAGCGTTCGTTTTTAGCACGAACGAGTGCTGTCTATGACCACCCGCATAGCAGGGGTACGCGGAATTATCGAGTTAACGAACTGTCCTCATCCAAGGAAAATAAAAAGCCGGCTGGTGTGTAACCCTTCCGGCATAATTTTTTACAAAATAGAGACATTGCCTCCTTTATGAATTTTCCACTGCTTACCCGCTTCAGCCGGCCAGCCCTTGATGACGTCGTTCATCATGTCGAGTGCCGTCAGAAAATCGGTATTGAGAGACTGGATACCCGCGCTATATCCGAGGCTATCCCCGTCCTCGCCGACAAACGAAATATCATTTTCATTCGAGTATATCTTGCCGCCTTTCTCAAAAATGCCCGGCCTTTTTTTGTCAATCTTGCGCGCAAACGTGAACATGACGCGTCCTGCCATGATAAAGGTCCGCAGTTCTGTTTCTCCAAACTTGCCACTCATGCCGCGTTTCGGCGACTTGTCGACAAAGTCATAGAGCCCTTTTCTGTAAACCAGCCGGATGAATTTATCGAACGTCTGCTGAAGTACGTACAGCTCGGCGTTGCAGTATGCCTCAATTTCCTTCTCAAGCCACTCTCCACCAAAAATTTCCCTCATCATGAAACCGAGCGTTGTCTGTACCGCGCTCCCCCGCTCAAGAAGCCTGGTTTCCCCAACATCAGGAATATTCGGAACTTCGTGCCCGGTTTCATCCTCATACATTTTACGGAACTCAACGACCCTAGGGTCGTTTGCGGTCCGCAACTCCTCAAATACGTCAACAAGTATCTGCGGAAGATATGGTTCAATCCTCCAGAAGTCGTATTTTTCGTCGCTGGGAATTTCCAGTTTAGTCAGATAATAGATAAGGTATTTCGCAAACGATTTCTGCCCTTTCCATCGCATCCTGTCCGTTGTCCAGACAGGCTCGGCGAAAGACCCAAGCCTAGCAATAAGCTCTCTTTTGTGCATGTTTTTGTATCCGTGGTTTTCAAGAAACCAAGCTTAGAAGTATCATTAATATTTGACTACGTCAAGATGTTCATAAGTTCTGGTTGCCGGCAAAAAAAGCTTTGATACTATAAAAGAGCAGTTCTTTTTTACAAATGCTGAAGTGCGAATGAGCGAAGACCGGAACGGCCTTGTAGGACTTTCGGAAAGCGAAGCTACTGAGCGCATCAAAGCGGTCGGCATGCGCGCACGTATTATGTGGAAGGACGGACAGGCCCATGAAGGAACGTGTGACGCACGAAGCGACAGAGTAAATCTCCACATCAAAGACGGAAAGGTTATAAAAGCGTATATCGGATAATCTGAATTCAACTGAAATAGGTTAATACCACCGCATGAACACGGTGGTTTTTATTTTTTGCCGATTTTGCGCCCGCCAGCACAGGGCTAAAAAATTGCCTCAAAATGTGCTACACTATGATAGTGCAAAAAGGAGGCATTTATCTATGTTTTCCAACGCAATTAAGTATCTTCTCGAGAGTTTCGGGGAATATATACGAGCGGAAAAACCCCCGGAAGGGATCGTTCGCATTCATGTCGACGAAATAGCGTCCAAGATCGCACAAGGATACGAAAAAATACGCAATGTCGTTGACTACCGCGAAGAGCATCTTTTACGGAGCCACAGCATTTCACGCTCTCTCCAGCGAAGTATTTTACTGTACGGCAAAAAAGAAGAGTTGGCACTCCGCCTTATCAAAGAGATGGTCCGTTCCGGTCATTTTCCGAATAACCGCATACCGGAAGAAAAAATGATAGAAGTCGACCGCCTCATCGGCAACCTCATATTCCTGCTTGAATATTTGAAGAAGAACTTTCCAAAGAAAAAAACGAAGCTTTCCGGATGGCTTATGGGAGTTGTCGCATGCGCCATTGAAGAAAGCATCGACCCGCCGAAAAAAGACAGAGCTTCGGCTGAAGCAATGTTCAGGCTCCTCTCCCTAAATCTCACAATAACGGGGAAAAAGATTGATGATAAGGAAAAGCTCATCCAGCTTTTTATCGCGGTCCAGCGCGCGCTTCTGCGGGTTGACGACGACCAGCTCGCGTATCGGCTTTTGACGTTCCTTTATCCTCACTGGGCGAGCATGGCGCTTCCGGAGCTTGAGCTTTTTGCCGAGCATCTTCCGAAAATAAAAAAGGATTTTGATTCCTACATGTCAAGCGCGCTCTGCCCGCACTTCTTCAGGCTTTGCAATCAATATAATACCGTCTTTCTTCTTTTATCGGACATTGTGTTTTCAAAGCGGCAGACCCCGGA
>MHQP01000021.1 GCA_001820685.1 Candidatus Sungbacteria bacterium RIFCSPLOWO2_01_FULL_47_32
TTCTTCCTTGCCACGTACCTTGAGGCAACTGCCGCAAGCGTAGATTTCACCCTTCAACTCTTTGAATTCCGCCACTTTTACAGAAACATCAAAATCTTTGGTGTCGGGAATGGTGTCCATTTCCAACGAAGTTACATTTGATGCGCGGGAGAGGATTTGAACCTCCACGACCTTGCGGTCACCACCCCCTCAAAGTGGCGTGTCTGCCAGTTTCACCACCCGCGCATATATTACTCGTCCGCTCCTGGCGGACTCAAACAAAAATCTGTTAGCGGGTTGTGACCCGGGCGCCTTTTGGCGCCCGCATGAAGCTCACTCACTCGCTTCACGCCCACCCGCGCATAGAGATAATTTTAAATTATAATTTAAAATTTAGAACTTAAAATTTTCTATGGTTTTTCTAGGAAAATTCTTCTTTATTCAGCTTTTACTTCTTCAGGAACTTCTCTATCCTTCCCTCCTATGATCGCTTTCATCTTTCTCCTCACTTCTTTTGCGGCTTTGTCGCGAATGTAGTAGAGTTTTGCCCGGCGGACTCTTGCGCGGCGCACAACCACTATCTTATCAACGGTCGGAGCGTGTATGGGAATAACTTTTTCAACACCGATGCCAGCCGAGACCTTGCGGACGGTTATGGTTCCTGAAACGCCTTTCCCGTGCTTTCGCGCAATGATAATTCCCTCAAAGGGCTGTACCCTTATCTTATCGCCTTCTTTGAGTTTCTGATAAACCTTAACAGTGTCCCCAGGATTCATATCGGGAACTTTTTTTGTGTATTTTTGGGTAAATAACGCTAATGTATCCATGATTCTTAAAGTTAAAACGATAGCCTCGCCAATGATACTATAGAGAACGCTCTTTTACAAGCCCAGCCGTAGTTTTACTGAAGAAATGGGAAAGCATATAAGATTCTCTCTAAAGCCTCACTGCCATAGTAGTAAGAGCAACTTTCAAGTAAAACTACAGATGGGCAAGCCCCTTAAGTGCTTCCTCCAACTCCTCCGGCAGGTCGGCTTCAAAACGCCATCGCCTGCCTTCAGGATAGCTGAAAGAGAGCGAATGCGCATGCAGGAAAAAGCGGTCCAGTCCCGCAGGACAGCAGACCTTTTTCCCTCCGTATTTTACGTCGCAGGCAACGGGATGATGGATGCTTTTTAAGTGAACCCGGATCTGGTGCATTCGTCCTGTCTTCGGAAGAACCTCAAGTAGCGTATATTCTTTCCCGAAGCGCTTCAAAATCTTGTAGCGGGTCTCGGCGTCCCGCGCTCCGCGAATATGCTCGACACCCCGCTTCGTCGGGTCTTTTATAAGACGCCCGATGGGTGCCGTAATAACGCCATCCCTGCCGGGAACTGCTCCGCACACAAGCGCTATATATTTTTTTTCAGCTTTACGCGTTTTAAAAATTTCTTTTAACTCTTGAAACGCCTTTTGATTGCGCGCAACCGCCATAATGCCCGATGTGTCGCGGTCAAGCCGGTGGACAATGCCGGGACGAAGCCCGGGTTCGTCGCCGACACGCGAAAGCTCCGGAAATTTTTTTAATAAAAAGTCGGAGAGTGTTTCTCCCACAACAGAACCTCCGCCGTGGACGGCAAGACCTGCGGGCTTGTTTACGATTATCATGTTCTCGTCTGAATAGATGATATCGGGCTCTTTCATATATGCATTCTTACAGGAGACGGGCTCAAATTCAAGTAGCCGCCAATATGGCAAAAAGAAAAACCGTCCTGACTTCCATCGAGACGGTTTTGTTGTCGATTATTCCTTAAAAAGTTCTCACGCGTTCGGGGCTAAAGCCGGATAGCTCGCCCGCAGATCACGTCGTATGACGATTATTCCCACTCTTGCGGCAAAATAAAATCAGCTTCGGGGTCTACTGACGCCGGAGGCGTATTCGGCGGTATTTTTTTTACGCCATGCTCTTCAACGTTCTTCAGTACATTTTCGGCAGCCTCGTTTGTCCGTTCAAGCGGATCGGGAATGGCTGTTGAACGAGTCGGTCCGATAAAATAGCCCCAGTCCCTCGGAAACTGAATAGTTTGGTTATCCTTCCGCCGCATAAGCGCTTTTATTAAACGACTCCTGAACTCTGCGCGCGTCGGCGGGGGATTCATGCGCGCATTTCGTATGTCGTCGGGTAACGCAAAACAAAGAACCGCGCCCCTCTTTAGGAGACGATTATAAATGCCCCGCTCGGAAATATCGTGATACAGAAAGTTTGAAAACCGCGCTTTTGCAGAAGATATGTTCCCGCCGAATGCCGTCCGAAAAAAAACATACTTGATAGCCCAGTCGTATTCGCGGACAACTTCTTCAAATCCCCGATCAAGCCGGTCGAGAGCCGCGGTCCATTCCGCAAACATCCTCTGTTCATCCGCCGAAAATATGCGAATAGAGTTTATCACAAAGTCGGCATATAGTCGTTGAACTTCCGTAGCCCGATAGTGTCTTTGCCTTTTCCCGTTCTCAAGCGTGATGAGAGACCGGAGCGTTACATCGCGAGCAAGTTCCCTGAATTCCCCTTTCCAACAATCGTTTGGCGCATAATTCCGCCACTGGCGTTCTCCTTCCTCGGCGGCGCGCACGACAAGATGAGTGGCTATCATTGCGATATATTTCCCGAACGGCGACATTGGAACATCTCCCGAATGCACCTGCAGGCGGGTCGCTCCATACGGAGACCCGCTTTCATCTCGCTTGAAGCCCAGAAACCCGCGTCCGTCTCCGGCGGCCGCGGTAGAAGTTTTTGCGCGAGTAAAGAAAGTTCTTTGAGAAAGCACGAACTCCCAGATACTTTTTTCTTCATTCCAATGAATTCCTCCCGCGCCGTCAAAAATTTGCCGCGTCATGAGAAATGGCACCATAAACTCCATAAAGCCGTTTATCTTCTTCAATTTTTCACAACTCCCATCGGAATCATAGTCTCCGATAGCTTTTGAAACAAGATAATTCTCATGACACCCGGTTGTGCTCCCGTCCCGCGGCGTATCATTCCGGAACGAAGTATTGATGCGAACAATATATATATCCGTTGCCTCTCCCTGATATGTGCGCACAAGCGACCCATCCCGCATTGCCTGCTTTCTCATGTCTTCAACAACCGTATCTCCGGCAAGACTATTGATAAGAGCGCCTCGGATGCTTTCGCACTCGGAAGTTGCATATTCGGGAAACGTGTACGTATTGTCAAAATAGAGCTTCCCGCCGTTTGAACCCAGAAAATAGGTTTGCCAGGTTGATTTCTGCGGGTATAAACAAAGCTCGTTCAGGCTTTCATTCCAGAGTTCGCGATGATCAAAAAGGTCAAAAAGAAGACGTGAAGGATTTCCAAAAGGCTCCCCGGTAAGACCTCCAGTATACAACCCGCCGTGGCGTGCTTTTACCGCAATGGAATATTCCGTTTCTATACCGTATGCCCGGTTTTGCATATTCCCGAAACCATATATATGGAAAAGAACATGCCCTTACTATACAAGTCAGCGCACATATTGCAAAGGAAGATTGCACAATCTTTTATCCGCAGCTTTCCCTCTTTAAAAAACAGCAAACCCTGCTGGTCTTCGGAGAGTTTTATTTTCTTAATTAACCTTATTTATTTGATTTATCAATCGAGCCAGAATATAACAAAGCTCATCACCCCCCTCGCCCGAACTTCACAAAGAACCCACAAAGAAGGCAGGGCGCGCCAAACCGGCGGCGGTTCAGATTTTTCAAAATTTTTTCTTGAAATCAAGCGTTTTTTGCCGTATAATAATTTCATTATGAATCGTTTCGAAAAATTACAAACACCCGACACCTCGCGAGAACGTGAAACAATAATGGAGAATGCCGTGGAGGATCGCGGAAACCTTGCGGCTCGCATTTTTAAATCGCGTGTGGCTGATCTTGCGGGAAACTTTATTCCCGGAATTGATATTCCAAAAATGGCATTTGAGGCCTCTATCGGAAAAACATCAAGTAGTGAGCGGTTATCAAAAAGACAGCGCACAGCGTATGCAATCATATCCGGCGGGACAGCGCTTGCCTATACACTTCAGCTTCTCGGCATGACGGCAGAAGCAGTTACCCTGCGAACCGCTGTTGCCGGTCTTGCTCAAGTAGAGTTCGGTCCTGAGTTTTTGCGCGAGGCAGGCGAAAAGGCCCGAGGAAAATTTCCTCGAGTAGCTCCCATTCTTGAAAAGACGGCGAACTACGCGGCTGAAAAGCGCGAATTAGTTGCTCTGTGTATTAAAAACGCGCAGGAAAAACTCAGACGAATGGGAAACCTAGAAGGCATTCCGCTCGATGAAAAGTTAAGTTTATGACATACGACAAGCAAAATCTTGACGAGCTTATAGAAAAACTCCTCAAGTTCGGAGAAGATGCAGAAGAGCTTGGCTACTGGCAGAGCATTTTTGACGACCTTGAGCCTGGTGAGCAAGAAGCGCTCATTTCTAACCTCCGGGATGAATTGGAAAAACTTGAGAAATTAAAATAGCGCGACGAAACTCTTCGCGCTTTTTATTAGTTTCAAAAAGATTCTTGCAAAAAAGGAAAAAGGGGAGTAAGATATTTTCACGTTCGGGCGCGTTCTTTGGAGAAAACATGAAGGGGGCTTTTTCATCTGCGGATCCGGGCTGTTCCGAAGAAAAAAGGGGAAGATAGAGAGGTGTTTGACTTTATCATCACGGCAGATTCCGCGGCAGAAGCCGGAGAACTTGCCGCCGACAACAGGAAAACACTATATGATTTTTACGGCGAACGGGAATTAGTTTTTTGCAAGCGTATCGGAATAGCGCAAGGCCTTAGCCGTCCTACCGTCATTCTTGTCGGAAGGCCTTCTGAATATGTCTCACCGCGATTTCCGTAATATTATTTTCACAGTATAGCCGCTGACATTATTCGGCGGCTTTTTTATGTATACTTATTAAGAATATTTTTACAAAATAAAAACCGCCGGAGATACCGCGCGGTGTTGCTATCGTTCTTTTTTTGTCAGTTCGGCTCGCAATGCTGTTTTGTCTTCGTTTCCCTGAAGATACGGATGGAAGAAAAGTTTTGCCCAATCATCGGGTTGCCAGCCTGCTTGAGTCCAATGAATCCAAAGACCGAGAGCGGATGGCTGGCCATTCCCGGGATTGAGCGGATACTCCGTCCATCCGGCTTGTCGATCACAGCGTATGTCATCATCAAAAAGAACTTCATTATTTTCTCCATATATGGTGAGATGGTCTCCTTCTTCAATCATATGCAGTCCATCATACCCTTCTTTTCCGTCTTCAAATATTGACCATACGGTGCCTTCGGTTCCGGTTTCAAAATACGGTTCCAGCACCCCAATGATTTTCACTTTACACCTCTTTGTGTTGGTTTTTGAACTAAAATAAAAATAGCACGATTGTGCTATTTTGCAAATTCACAAGCTGGGGCACGGCCTAAGAACCTATTTTTCTATAGATAGCGGACTTTTATTTTTGAGAAGGCATTTTTCTCTTACCTCTGCAATAAATTCAAGAGTTGTTGAGTCGGGTACGTCCATCACCGTATTTAGATTTGCATACGAATCTCCGTTTTTCACCGTTGCAAGAAGCTCTTTAGGCTTTTTATCTCCCCCCTCACCCACAACCCTCATTATGTCCATCAAATATAATTCAAGCCTCATCGCGTCTGCCTCATCCATTCCTTTTGTCACCCTAGTTGAAATTTCTTCCAATATTTTTTCATTTGGTCCTGGCCCGCCACCCACCATTTTTTCAATTATGGGTTTTAATGATTTTCTTGTGGGAAATTCTTCCATAATATGAATATAGCATCTTAATAATCTTATTACAAGCAGGTTAGTAGACCCCCACACTTAAATTTAAGTGTGGGGGTAGACCAAGTTATCCTTCAACAAGTTCAGGATAAATAATTGATGGTGAGTTTGTCGAACCATCCTTGAATAGACTCGGGATTACTATAAAGATTATGAGCGAAAGCCGAATAAGAACCTTTTTTCAAGCGGAAAAATCTGATTTTCAATACGGAGTGATGTTGAATTCGATATAATACCATGCACGGTAGAATTTATAATTTGTACGTGTCTTCGTTTCTGCGTTCAATGGTCATTATATTCGGCTCCTTGTTTCCTATCAATTCAAAAATAATGCGGATTCTTCCTTTTCGGACTCGAAAAAGATTTCTGGACCCTTTCAGTTTTTTGCAATTGAGACCCGTTAAATCTCGCTCAAGAATTTTTTCAACAAGATCCTCGATTTCAGCACGTTCTTTCGGCGAAAATTTTCTTAACTGTTTATCGAGATTTCCCATTGAGCGAACGCAATTTCTTTAATAGCTGACTCGCGGGAATGCCTTCTTTGTAAAATTCAGTAAAATCTATCACTGGTTCCCATAACTCGTCTGATTCATCGGGTGGAGCAATTTTGAATACCGGCTTTGATCGCCTGACCACAATAAAAGTTTTCCCCCGCTCTATTTGGGAAATGTATGTATCGGCATTTTCTCTTAGTTCTTTTAAACCTATAATTGAGTTTTTCATATATCTTAAGTTTATCTTAGGATAAACCTTGTGTCAAGAGCGGGTTAGTCCTTCGGCTTCGCTCAGGATAAATGCACGCATTGCCCGTCCATAGCCTTGCGCGGAGGAGGGACGTTATCCTTCAACTTCGTTCAGGATAAAATGTTTAATGGTAAATTTATTGAACCAGAACCTGTTTTATGCAAGTAAATAAGGAAATGCTTGAATTTGCTCCACCCCGTTACTCACTATAGTTTGGTAATAAAAAAACCGCTGGGCGAACCAACGGTTTAACTTATTCCTACTTTTCTTTCTCGTCCTCATCGTCATCTTTTTCTACCGCAACAAACTTATGGTCGCACTTCGGACATTTTGTATTTACCGTCTTACTTCTTGTAGAAAATAAGAACACAAGACCAAGAAACGACCACAGGCTATGAGTAAAATATAGTGCAAAAGCTACAATGGCGACTATACCAAGATTGACCAAAGCCCACGCCCAAAAGTAATGCGCGACGATTCATAAAATCTTAGGCGGGTACTCCTATGCAAAGTGGTTCCCGAAACATCAATCCACCACGCTGTTTTGATGCAAGTTTTCTATTAGATTCAAGTATCAAAAACAGCGCCTCTTTAAGGTTTTCTTTAGTTTCCTTTCTTGTTTTTCCTTGCGTATTAACACCAGGGACTTCTTCAATCCACGCAATATAGCGATTTCCGCGTTTTTGATATACTGCTGTAAATTCTCGTTTTGCCATATACTCCAATTATACCCGCTATAAAATTTTTATCAAGGGAGCTGGTTAATGCAGGACGCTAGCCTAAAGCCCATTGATTGAGCCGGCAGGCTCGGCAGAATAGGGAACTTGTTTTGAGTAAAATAAATCCGCCTTTATCGGCGGCGGAGAATCTTTTTTAGTTTTCGCGGTTCTGAAAAAAGTATAAGAACACTCTCCAAAAACTCATGGGCCTTGTGGGTGCAGTTGCATCCGACCCGTCCTGCGGGGTTAAACATAATTCCATATTCGTGATAGCCCCTGTGCGGCGCATGAGGAACTGTGGCGTTACAAGCATTTCTCATCGCCATGCTGGCCATATCTTTAATCGTTTTGAAAAGCCATGCGCTATCTTTTGGAACAAGCTGGAATTTTTTCCCGCAAAGACCGCACCTTTTTACATTTTTTGTGCCAACAAAGAACGTCAATGAACTGGTTAAGCCGGATGTTTTCAAGCATTTCAAACAAGCAAACAATTTCATTTAATGTCCCTATCGGTTTTGTGATGAACTAAAACAAAAGTAGCACTTTCATGCTGTTTTGTAAAGCACGCGGCTCGTGCACAGCCTGCCTACCGGCAAGCAGGCGTTACTTGTCCACCAAGCGTTACCTATCCGCAAAAGTTTTAACGAAGGCGGAGCAAAAGAGGGGCGTTACAAAGCCCCTTGATTGAGCCGACAGGTTCGGTCGAATAGGGAATCTGTTTTGAGAAAGGTGTACAGCTTTTGATACCAAGTCTTGCAATATAAAACCGCTTCAAGAGGAAGCGGATACTTTTTCTAACGATATGCTACTTCGCGACCAACAAGGTTAATCATCTTATTATCTTTCCCTTTCAGGGAAAGTATGGCTGCTCGTATCGCAAGAAACGTGGTGTAAGCGAATATACAAATTACAATTCCTGCCATTGCATATTTTGCGTTGCCATCGCTTGCTGACAGCATGGCAAAAAGCAACGGACTTAACAGTATAAGGGGTGGGATGTAAAAACCCATCGCTGCAAAGGGTTTTTGCAGAAACTTTTTAGGCAGGATGAAGAAAACAATCATCTCTACAAGCATCATTAACATCAGCGTTGGTGGCTCAATCATACCTCGAAAGAGAGTTGAGCATACGGCGTATCCTACAAAATTAGCAGCCATCACAATAAGCGGCAGAAGTCCACCAAAAATTACTTTTACCATCAGCCTTGCCTCGCAAATTTGTAAAAGTGCCTCTTATTCAAAGATACTATCAAGACTTATAGTAGTCAACTGATTCCAATTTCTCCTCACCCGTAAATTAAAACACTGCTGCTTGAGGCAGATGAACCGGAATGGTATAACAAATCTTCGAATTTGATAAAACTCGCTCGTGAAGCCAATTTTTTATTCTTTTCGGGAAATAATGAACAAAAACAAAAACTGCTCCAAAGAGCAGCTTCGAACTTGTCCTTACGAGATAAAAATCTGCATTGGCACTATCGAAAATCCATTTCAGTACTCGTAAAAAGAAGTGAGTTTCCCCTAATGAGCGGGTGACGGGAATCGGACCCGTAGCTCGACCTTGGAAGGGTCGCGTATTACCATTATACAACACCCGCAGTATTTAAAATTCTAAATTCTAAATACGCTCTAGCTTTGAAATTTATATCCCCATTATATATATTAAATGCCTAATTTCAAGTCGCTGGCACACTCTTCATTTGCCATTCATAATTTAGCATTAAATTAAAAGAGGCTCGAGCGCATGACGCACTCGAGCCCGCCCGGCAACGCCGGACTTGCTACTATCTCCCCTAGGGAGCGCCGAAATCGAACTCCTCGTCGTTTCCAAGCGAGAACACTTCAATGGCGGGATTCAACTGCTGAATCTGCCACTTCATTCCCTCGTGAGCCTCGGGGTCGCCGTGTACCTCCACAACCTTCTTCGGGTTGATTTGGCATACCCACTCGGCAACCATCTTGCGGCCGGAGTGTCCTGAAAGCCTGAACGGCAGGACATCGCACAAAATCTGGTGCGTTTCCGACCACCCCTCGCGGAGCAGGCGTTTGCCGTATTTCGTGTATGCCATCGGCTCGTGCTCGAACGTAATGCTTCTGCCGCGCTCGAGCTCGGCAAGCATCCGTCCCATTGTGCCTGGGGCCTGATACCCCGGCAGAATGATGGCGTTTCTTGAATCCTCGAGAAACCGCTCGGCGTAAAACACCGATGGCCCCCCCACCATCATGCCTGATGACGTAACGATGGAAAAAGGTCCCGGCCTCTCGACAAGGCTTTGACGCTCCTCCCGGTCGTTACCCATTTTGCCGACAGGAGAAAGCGTATCCTTCAGGTCGAGGTCGTCGAACCGAAACGGCTTGTCGTTCTCGCACCAAGGCGAGGTCAGTTCATACAGATAGGAGAAGTCGCGCCCCATGCCGTCGATGTATGTCCTGAACCCCCAGCGCGCGAGCTGAAAAGCGATGTTCTGAAGAGTTGACGCGAAGTGGGGAACAAGAAGCTTCCCGCTCCGGTCGAAGACCCGCGTGACCTCCTGATAGAGACGCACGAGTTCCTGCTTCCGGTCAGGAGGCTGGCGGTCCTCGTCGCGAGAGCCGTACGTGCACTCGATGGTCATGCCGTCCGGATTCTTGAAGTCATCGGGAACTTTTGCGCCCAGAACCAACTCTGACTCCTCGATCGAAAAATCGCAGGCATGAATCCACCGCGTCCCGTCTGGAAACACGATGAGAAGCATGGCCGCACCCGGCTTGTGACCTGCGGAGCGAAAGCTCATCCGGTAACCCGGCATCGGCGAGAACCAGTCCGAATTCAGAACTGTCTTCTGCCGAGCACGTTTGAAGAAATTCTGAACATCTTCCTCCGAAAACGGTGCAGGCGTCGGCTTGCGTCCGCGCAGGGTATCGACTTCCGCGCGGCTCCTCGAAATCTTCAGCGTATCTCTCATCTGTAACATCGTTCCGCGAAGAGCCATCAGCGTCATGTACGGAACCGTCTCGGGATGCTCGCGCAGAAACGCGGGAACTCCTCCGCAGTGATCAAGATGATCATGCGTCTCGATGAATGCGGGCGTCTCCCGCTGAATCATCGCCGGATAGGTCGTCTTCTTCTCGCGCTGGATTGCGCCATAGTCGACGCCGAGCGCCACATCTTCACCGTGCGAACAATACTCGTAATGGGAACCTCCAATGCATCTCCCTCCACCCTTAGCACCGACTTTCATGTCTCTCTCCCGGGCCTTTTTGGCCTGTAATGTTTGGTGAATTGCTCTATTAAGTTGTGAAGAGCTTACATACGGCAATAAACCTATACAGCCATATGTAAACTCTTTGAGAGATTTTTAAAAGCCGCTTGCTTTACTCTTCCACTTTCATAGCCGTTCAATGGCCCGCATCCAGATATTCATTAAACATCTATGAAAATGGCCCGGAGGGAGGAAGTAAGACTTCACTCCTCCCCTCCGGGCCTGTTGCTTGCCCCACTTAGCGGGGGCTAGTTGTTGACCCTACCGGGCCTCGCGGCGGCTGCCGCCGCGACTCCAGCCGGTGTGCCGCTCGACCTTCGAAGAGCGGGGCTGACGCCGGTTGGCGTTCTCGGACACGAGGCTCGAGACGCCCGTGGACCGCCGCTGGTCGCGCAACGCCCTCTCGGCCTGGTACTTGAGCTCGCGCTCGGCACCCGCCGCATCGTACAGCCGCTCCCGAAGCTCCTGGAGCTTCTCGGCGCAGCCGGGGCAGACCGTGAGGTCCTGCCCGTTGAAGATGTAGTGCTGACCCGTGCGGATGGGCTGACCGGCGAGCGGCCCCTCCTTGTGACAGAGGACCTCACCGCCCCGGATGACATTCTTCGACCTCGGCTTGAACCTGTAGGCCTTCGCCGAGACGCAGCGCCCATCGGGGAACTCCTCTGAGGTTGCGCTCGCGAACCCGCACTGCGTATCCGGCGCGCCGTCGTCCTTCTCGTCGCGGGCCGCCGCCATGGCAGCCGCCACGGCGTCCAGGTCCTCGACGTCGAGCAGATCCAGACCCTTTTCGACGCGGTACTTCTCGGCCACGTCGATCGTGATCTTTCTCTTCCACCGGCCAGCGTTCCACTGCTGGACGGCACCCTCCGTGAGCTTCTCGCGGTAGTCGGCGCGCTCGCCCTTGTCCTTCAACACCTGGGCGGGCCGGTCGGCCGAAAACACCTTGATCTCGGCGAAGGCCGCCTCGACCGCGTCGGGGGTGAGCGTGCTCCGCACGTCCTCCTCCGACATGCCCTTCTCGATGAAGAAGTCCTTCACCGTGTGGGCGCCCTTGCCGTGGCTGATGCCGAGCTCGTCGGCAAGCCGACGAACCACCGACATCACTTCCGAACTCACGACGCTCTTCTTCGTGTCCAGGTTCCTCATGATTCCTCTCTCCTCTCCCGCACCCGCGGGATGATCCCGCACTGGCGGGGTGTGTGGTTTCCCTTTGAGGATGGCCTCTTGGGGTTCCTGCTTTGGCTGGCGGTTTTCACCACCAAGACCGTTTGTGTACTTCAGGCGACTAGCGCCCGGTGGATTTCCGTTGGGCACGATGGCCCAACACATAAGGGCTACACCCCCATGATTGCCCGCTTGTTGAGGCGGGGTTTGAGTTAAGGTTCTCTGGACGAAGTCCAGAATTTGTTAAAAATCTTCAACATTTGCACTAAATATGAGCAGAATAAAAGACTGCTCGTATTTAAAGAAGATTTCTAAGCCAAATTCTGAACTTCCTTCCAGTTTTTAATTTACACTAATATTATATCAAATCTACAACTTTTGTCAAGTGGTGCGTAAAAAATAAAAAAACCGGCTGGGAAAACCCAGACCGGCGGATCAAGTGTCTTATCGGCGTCTCGAGTTTCTGTTCTCTCGAACGACGCCGTCGAGTGGAGAGCCGGTCGGCCGCTCCTTGCTCTTGCTATTGTCCTTGAACACGTATGCCTTCAAGGGCTCGGGGACCTCGAACTGTCTCTTGACGGCGCTGACGTAAATGCCATACATGCCGTCATCGTCGGGCAAGTGCCGCACGATGACTTCGAGAGAATAGTCCTCGGAAGCAACCGGCTTCACTCTAACGTAGAGCGGATCGAACCCGCGCCACACCTGTTCGACCTTGTCCCGATCGATAAAGCGAGTACCGGGCTTGCGATCCACATACGTGGCCGAATAGTCCTGATGGTAGGGCTTGCCTCCGCCCGGACGCTGCTGTCCGAATCCGGTGAGAACCGGGTTCTCGTCCGAAGGACGGAAGCAGACGGCGCGCGCGTTTGCCTCGCGCTTCAGCTGAAGCTTCGCGCAATCCTCCGTGACAGATATGAAGCGAAGGATTGAGTCGATGAGGCCGCGCTTGAAGACGATGGTCTTATCAGCCAGAGTCTCGACGTATTCACCGATGAGATAGACCCTTCCGGTCTCTTCCATCGGCGTGCCGTCGGGCATGACGCGCTTTGGGTCCCTCGGCTCGTAGTGAGCCTCGAACCCTGCAGCACGCGCGCCCTCGACAACGCGCCCTGCATGCGGCCCCCAAAACTCGAGCCAGTACTGAACCGAAAGCTCGGGTGTGAGCTTCGTGAATCTGCTCAAGGTTTTCTCCTTTTTATTCGGTGGGTGGTATTGAGTTATCGGGAAGCGCGAACTTCCGACGGAATGCCGAGGAACTTCTCCCAGGCAGCGGCGGAATCATCACGACCGGCAACAGCTAGAACCGAAGCCGTCGCGGAAGCCGGAGCTTCCTCCGTGTCCTCGGAATCAGAAACTACCGCCCCGCAAAGAGCCTTAAAGGCGTCATCGGGCAGGAACTCGCGGTATGCCGGCTTCAACTCCCAGCTGTATTCCAGCGAGTCTTTCGGCATGAACGGAATGTGGTCGAAGCCGATCATCCAGAGCGTATTCATCACCCGGAGCCCATGCTTGTAGAAAAACCCTTCGGGGTTATCACGGCTTGCCAGGGGCTCGCAGAAAATCTTGCGCATAAAGAGCGAGAGCCGGATCTCGGAGATCATACTGACCTCATCAATCTCGGCAATACCCTCGATCTTCTTGATGAACCTAAGATGAAACACGTAGACGTGATGCCTCGACTTCTTTGCAGGCTTGCCGCCCTTATCATCCGTCACAAAGTCGCTCGTGACCTCGTGGAGAACTTCCCCATATTCGGAAGTTTCGATGCGGCGCCTTTTTTCAAACATTCCGATTTCATCATTCTTCTCAAGCCGATCCTCAAGAGGATAATAAACTTCCTCCGAAGGAACGATCTCGCAGAGAAGGCCCGTTTCCATCCGAGTCTCGCGAAGAACTGCTTCGTCTGCAGTTTCGTCGCGCTCGGTGGTGATGAGGTATGATTCCTCAATCTTCTCGTCCCGAATGCCCTTCAAGAGAAGAGTGGACCCGAGCGGATACCGCCGGAGAACATACGAAAGACCTCTCTTTTCAGTGAGAGTTATTCCGTTGAGTTCAACCGGCTTAAACCCGCGGACCAGAAGGTCGCGCTCGATGAATCCATTGCGGGACTCGCCGTCGATCGTGATGGAAAAGAAAACTTCGGCTCTTCCGCCGGGAATGGCATTTGCGGAAAACTTCCCGTCCTTGCCCGCATCTCCCAAGTCCTTAATGACATAGATAAGCGGAATAGGAGTTTCCATATTGGTAAGAATAACGGCCTGAGCGGTAACCGAGTCCCTTGGAACTTCGAGTTCCGGGACAGGAATAAATGGGACTGTGGCGTCCGTTGACAAGGTTCTATAACCCCCTTTTTGCGTCTTGCGACGCGGGATTTACTTAGTCTTATTATATACTATATTCTAATATTTGTCAATTTACGGAGAAGTTTCCTTATAAAAAGAAAAAAGCGGCTTTTTGCCGCTTTTAAAAGAGCTAAATGAGCGAAAGAACAAGGCCCCTCACATTTTCTTTTTACCCTGTTTTCTGGTGCATTATGAATCGGGCGCTTATGTCTTTTTTTGAGACAATAGATTTGAGTTCTTTTCGCACTCGTTCTTGAGGAGAATTGCGAGTGCCGCGTGAGTCTCATCCGCTATCGGAATGATATACTGCAGTGTTTCAACGACATATTTTTGTTTGCGCTCCTTACTCCAAACATGCATTGTCCGAAGATTGTCCAGCCTGTCGGCAAGTTTTACGGTGCGTACCCACTCCGGAGAAGCGCGAAGGGCTCCGAAATATTCATCGGTGCTCTTTTTTTTCTTTTCCGCGATACTGCCGTTGGATTTATCGTAGCAGGGGGTCTTTTTCGAAAGCACCTCAACCGCGCTTGCAACACCGTCGCCAAAAAGGTCCCTGATAATATCCCTCGGTATGAAACAATCCTCAACACAGTCGTGAAGAAGTGCCGAAATTATCTGTGGCGCGTTTGGGCTATCCGTCTCAAGCAGTATAAGCGTGACTCGCCGGCAATGCTCGAAGTAGCGCTCTCCTCCGTCGCGTCTTTGCGAGCGGTGGCCTCTTTTGCAAACCAATATGCCTGCGAGATTTTCCGAAGCCATAAATCGCTCGGGGAAAGCTTCTCATTCAGAATAGTGAAAAACTCTTTCCGGTTCATATTCTCGCCTCCTTATTTTTCTTTTTTATTGAAGTTTTTCTTGTAGTTTTTGCCTTGCCGTCGTCATCATTCGAAACGCCTGGGTTAAGCCGGTGCCGTACGCCAAGCTCTTCAACAAACAGGCTCGCCTGTTTCTCCTTTTGTTTTCAATGTTCTCCTGTTTTATGTTTTACGGCTTATCCATGAATCTCGCATGTATTCCACGGTAGAGGAAACTGGCATTTCTTGCAATCACGCCGTTCAAAAACTTCCTTAAAGTATTCTTGGTGCTCGTCGAGATTATTTTCCCACTCGAACCAGCTTGGTCCGCTGGAGTACCCATTACCGGAGCCTTCAACCAATACCCACCAGACCTTTGTATGAAGCAGTGCGGCTAATGCCCAGTCTTGTTTTGTGCTAAGAACCTTCCGCTTCCCTCCCGGCATCCAGATTTCATCGCCGACCTTTGGAAGTTCTTTTTTCGATTTGTTTATCATCTTTTAGCTTTCTCGGTAACGCAGTAGATTTACGATGCGTTCTTTTGTTTTTGCGGTAATATAACCACCAGCTTCGGCCTCGCATAGTCCGGTAATAATATCTTTTAAAGTCACGTTCATTTTCTCTTTCTCCTTTAGCGCGGTCATATTGATAAGTTTTTCCAACGAAATAAGTTCTTCTCTTTCCTCAAAACCATGACCATGACCACAGCCGCTTTTCATGCATTCGATTTCCCCAGTATTTCCCGACTCTGAAAGAAATCCGGGCCATCCGCATGAATCACACACATTGTACTGTTTTGGTTCGCGCGTCAGTTTGAAATGAACTAAGGCGTTGTCATTCATAACTTTTTTAATCTTGCCGTAATGCGTTAAATCATTCCTATCTTTCACATCAACAAGGTCATCTACCTTAAAAACCTGTTTCGGCATACGCGGCGCATCTTTCATAACAGCCTCGCTTTGTCAAAGAATGGTTGTGTGTGCGATGCGAACCATTCGTATCGCACTTTTATAATATCCTGTCAATCACTTTTTTGTCTATTTTTTTCGTCTAAAATAATATAGTTTTTATCTTATGGCATAAAAACATTTAATTGCTTGCAATTTTAAGCTATATGCGGTAGAATAGTGTTGACGAAAATTGTCGTCAGAAACTCTAGCTGTATGGAAAAACCAAACATATTGCAGCCCTTCGGGATAGATAGAAAAACGGAAAGTGTGTACCGCGCTCTTTTGAGCTTGGCAGACGCCCCCGCAACGCCTATTGCCCAAAGAAGCGGAATTAAGCGCACGAGCGTATATCACATCCTCCGAAGCCTTATTTCGCTTGGGCTTGTGAGTTCCTACCGAGAGCGTGGGGTCGTTCGCTTTACCGCGGAACATCCGAATCGGCTGAAATCCTTCCTTGAGCGTCAAACTATTCTTGCCGAACGAGTCATTCCAGAACTTGAAAAAGAAATTTCAAAAGCATCTAAAAATGCCGTCATAAAATTATATGAGGGAAAAGAAGGCATAAAAACAATGAGCGAAGAAGCTCTTAGAACAAAAGAAAAAATGATCCTTACTATCGGCTCAAGTGCGCGTCTGGTTGATTTTATTGAAGGAAAATATGGGTTTGGAAAGCGACGCAGGAGTTTTGGTATTTTTCAGCGTTCTCTTCGTTTCTCGACAGACAACAATATCAACTCTCCGTCGCGCATGCATGACGTGCGTATTCTTCCGGACTCGTTTTTATTTCCCGGTTACATGATGATTATTGGTCCATCTGTTGGAATCATACCATTCGAAGAACCGGCGCGAGCCATTTTCATAACTGACTCCGCATATGCAACCATGATGAAGTCATTTTTTGAAGTTTTGTGGAACACAGCCGAAAAGCTGAAAAGGGAATAAGTCTTTACGCGGCCTGCTTGTTTTTGTTTGAGTGTTCAGTGTCTGTATAAAAACATTCTCATATTCTTGAGAATATGAGAATGTTTTTTGGAGAAAAACTCCTTAATATTGACATACTAACAAAAAACTGGTATAATTATATTATGAGTTTCTCTGACATCTGACCAAACCGCATGCCACAGGAGAATAGCATGAAGCGTCTGGCAACAACCCTGAAAAACGAGCAGGTCGACACGCTCATCGCCCTTTTGTCATTCGCTTGTGTGGGCGTGGGACTTCTCCTGCCGCTCGTACTCCCGGTTCACCACGACAACGCGAGCGCGTTCAGATTCATCTCCGCGATGTATGGGTTCGCGCTCATGGCAACAAGCGACCTCATCAACCGGTTCGCTTCGCCCGCTGTCATTGGCCTCAAGACCGGCGGCTAAACAAGCGCCGCCACTTCGGCAGCAAGCAGTAAACCAACACCCAGAGAAGTCCGCTCGCTAAAGGCGGATAGAGGGAACAATGGGCAACCCAACCGATTCACCGCTGAAGACGAAGGGAAACTTTTCGCGGAAGCACGAGACCGCAGCCCAGCATCAGGAGTCGCGTGATCGCTACCTCGGGGGATACAACAGCCCGAGAGAGTGCCGGCAGGCTCGCTCCACCGAGCGCGCGAACGAACGTGCCGCCCGCACTCCGGCCGAGCAGATCGTCATGCTTGATGTCAGGAACGGTGTCGGAGTTGGAGCCGTCCGCGAGCGGGCACGTCTCCTCGAGAACAAGGTCGCTACTGTTCCGGTTCCGGAGTCGAAGCCAGCGGAGCCCAAGACGAGCGAGCGGGACAAGCGCCTCGATCGGGCAATCCTCGCAGACCAAGCACATGCAGAAGCCATGTTTCGCGGTGGCGCCAATCGCGGGCCAGGGAGTAGGTAAAGTCGGCGGCTGACGCCGCCAAGGCGTAACGGCCAGAGAAACAAACGAGGTGCCCTCAAGGTACCTCGGCTTTTTATTTACAAACGATTTCTTAAATCTTAAATCGTAATTCTTAATTCTAAATCTCCGCCTTCGGCCTGTACTGAAGCGCTTCTGAAAGATGCTGAAGCTTGATATCGGAAGAACCCTCAAGGTCGGCGATCGTCCGCGCGGTCCGTATAAGGCGATAGTATGACCGGGGCGACATGTTGTAGGAGTCGTACGCTTTTTTCAAAAGTTCCTGCGAGGATACATCTAATACGCAGTATTTTTTTATGTGCGTGCCTTTCATGCGGCTGTTTGTTATAATGCCGTCTTTTGCAAACCGAACGCGTTGAATATCTCGTGCCCGTTCAACGCGATTTTTTATTTCCGCTGATTCTGACCTTGCCGCATCTGCGTGTAATCCGCGCGGTTCTTCAAGTTTTTCGTATTCAATGTTCGGAACTTCTATATATAAGTCTATGCGGTCGAGTAGCGGCCCGGAAATTTTTCTGCGGTATTTTGAAATTGCTCCGGAAGTGCAGACGCACTCTTTTTTCGGATTCGTATAATTTCCGCATGGGCACGGGTTCATTGCGGCAACCAACATGAAGTCTGCAGGAAACGTTTCCGAGCCCTGCGCCCGCGCAATAGTAATTTTCTTTTCCTCAAGAGGCTGCCGTAACGACTCAAGAACCCGTCGGTCAAACTCCGGAAATTCGTCAAGAAAAAGCACCCCGCGGTGAGATAGCGTTATTTCGCCCGGCTTGATGACGCTTCCTCCGCCCGTTATGGCAATTGGAGAAGCGGTGTGGTGGGGCGAGCGAAACGGCCTCGTTGTTACCACTCCCGCCTTGTCCGCGAGCTCCCCGGCTACACTGTAAATTTTCGTAACTTCGATTATTTCCTCATGCGTCATTTTTGGAAGTGCCGACGGAATGGCTTTTGCAAGAAGAGTTTTCCCCGTTCCCGGCGGACCCTCGAGCAAGAGATTGTGCCCGCCAGCCGCGGCAATTTCTATCGCGCGCTTTGCCGTTTCTTGCCCTTTGATATGAGAAAAGTCCACTTCAAAGTCTTGAGTGTCTAACTCATCCGCGGTTGAGACACCCTCAAACGGACTGGGCCGGGCGCGCCCTTCAAGCCCGTCAAGCAATTGAACAAGACTTTCCACTTCATATATGGAAATACCCGGCACAAGCGAGGCTTCGCGCCCGTTTCCTTTCGGAACATAAATTTCTTTGAGCCCAAGGTCTCGCGCCAGAATCGTTATCGGCAAAACTCCGGAAACTTTTTTTATCGCCCCATCAAGCCCAAGTTCTCCAATGAAAAGTTTCCCTTCCGGGTCGAATCGCGTTTGCTCGGAAGCAAGAAGGTATCCGAGCGCTATCGGCAGGTCGAACGCAGGCCCTTCTTTTTTAAGGTCGGCGGGGGATAAGTTGATGATAACGCGCTGGGATTTTTTGTGAGGGGGGCGGGCCCCGATATTTCTGATGGCAGAACCGATGCGTTCTCTGGACTCTTGAATTTCTTTGTCTGCTAAGCCGACAATCGAAAATACATGAAGCCCCGGAGACAGGTCCACTTCAACGTCAACAGGACGCGCCACAATGCCGACAACTTGTGAGGAAGAGATTTTTATCATGCTTAATGGGTAGCAAACAAACCGAATGTTTGTCAAAAGTTTCCCGGTTTGATTGGGATCTCAAGGTGTGGTATAATATTCATATATATGCCAACGATGGAACGGATTAAAAAACACATCAAAGAGCATAAGCATAAATACATTCTCGGAATGCCTATCTTTATTTTGATAGGCCTTTTGGGTTCTGCCATCATTGAACAGCTCGCTCCCCCGAGAACAACGCTCTCGCTTGTAACGCATGCCGGAGAATTTACTCCGGACAAGCCCATTGTCGCCGAGATTCGCATGAAGACACCCGGCTCCGTCAATGTTGTTGCGGGAACGCTTGTGTTCCCGGCAGACCAACTCGAAGTTTCTTCCATATCGAAAGAAAATTCCATTTTAAACATCTGGGTTGAGGAACCGAAATTCTCGAACGCGTCCGGAACGATCTCGTTTGCCGGAGGGATTATCTCCAGCACTGGATTTATAGGAGAAGGAAAAATTCTTGAAATTACGTTCAATCCAAAAAAAGAGGGAAGCATCAGAATAGATTTTATTGAAGCATCGGTGCTCGCACACGACGGAAAGGGAACGCCTGTGCTGCAAGAAAAAATAGGGACAATGTATTTTGTGCGGACACAAAAACTCCCTTCACCTGATGTGAACGGCGACTGGAAAATTACCGCATCCGACATGCGTGCGGTCATTTTAAGCCTCGGCAGTTCAGACCTCCGCTACGACCTGAACGGCGACGGACGCGTAAGCTGGGCTGATGTTACGATTGTCTTCACGCTTATGATGAAGGGTTAGTTTTAGCTTTGAACTTTTGGAAACTGCCCCGCTTCTAGTGGGCGGTTTTTTGTTAAATTAGATACACTCATAGCGAATACCTCACACCACTACGCGGGATTGACAAATCTTAATAGAGAATATATAATAATTACGAACTACTTTCCTTGAAATTACGGAGTTCTCATGAAAAAAGTCCTGGCGTTTTCTCTTTTGTTTCTTCTTTTGTCGTCGGCAATCCCAACCGTCGTCAGCGCAGAAACGGATACGATTCCATCCATACAGATACGGGCTGTTGAACGGCTTATTACCGCAAGAAACAACACCATTCGTACTGGCGGAGAAGAGTACTTCAAGCTTGAGCGACGCATCCAGAAGGCCTCTGATGCTTTCGTCGGTATTGGAATAAGGTTTCTTGTTGCCACGTCTGATAGAAATGAAGAATGGTTCGGTTCAAAAAACATTGCTATCATTACCGAAGTTTTTGGAAAAAGCCCAGCAGAGAAAGCCGGACTCAAACAAGGAGAAGTAGTCATCGCCATCAACGGGCGCCCGCTTCCTGAAAAGGAAAGGGATGGTGATGTTCGCGCCACGATTCTTGGTGATAAAAAACTCGGTCGGTCGGTTAGCCTGACAGTTTGGAGTAATTCGGAGACACGGACCGTAACGCTTGCTCTCGCAGAGTTGCGTCCAGCCCGCCCCGAAGAAGGAAAGAAGGTTTTTGACAACCTCTCTCAAAGTTGGGACGAACTCGTCGCAGATATGGATGCATTTTTAAAAGACGCCGCCCTGCGGATCCTTGTGCCAAAGACTCCTTCAGACAATTACGAAGAATACTTCTGGGGGTTTACTAAAGACGTGAAGAACGACTTGAGTGATCTCTTGGATAGTTGGTACGAGTCACAAAACAAGACGGTCACAAATTTCGAGACCGGTGCCAAATAACCTGCAACCAGGTTATTTTTTTATTATGCTATTTGGTATATTTTTATTCGGCTTTATCTGTTGATAAATTACCCGGCCTAAAGCCTTATCCAAAGAGCATCCATTCGCACAAATTGTGCCTAATTTCCCCTTCCATTTTTTGTTTGAAAATGCTATCTTATATAAGGAATATTATTTGTATGCCGAATGGCCAATCCCTGTTCGGCATATATCATTTATTATGGTTATAACGTGGTACGGACAAGCATGTTTTAAACTCCAGTCGGGGGAACTCGTCGGGGTTATTGACCCTTATTCCCGCGACATCGGCCTTACTCCTCCGCGTTTCCGGTCGGACTTTTTGCTTATTACCCACGACCACATGGACCACAACAACGCGGAATCCATACCCCAGGAAAATCTCATAACCGTGGCGGGTCCCGGAGAATATGACGTAAGGGGGGTGTATATAAGAGGCATCCAGACATACCACGATGCAAAAGAAGGCAAGGAGCGCGGACTTAATACCATATATGTAATAGAAATGGAGGGAATCAAGATTTGCCACATGGGGGATTTCGGAGAGCCTCAAATACGCGAAGAGACGCTTGAAGCGATAGGGGATGTTGATATCCTCATGATTCCCGTCGGCGGCACATACACGATAGACGCCGAAGAAGCGTCTCACGTCATAAGCCAGATAGACCCTCGAATCGTAATCCCGATGCATTATAAAATTCCCGGCCTGAAAGTCGGTCTTGAGCCTATTGATAAATTTCTGAAAGAAATGGGGATAAAGTCGAAAGACGCCGAGGACAAGCTGACGCTTAAGAAAAAAGATTTGCCAAATGAAGGTCTGAACATTGTTGTATTGAAAACTCCTTAATTCTCACCCAAACGCCATAGATGCAAGACATACTTCACAAAATTCAAAACCTTCCTGAACTCCATCGGCGTGTTTTTGGCATTATTACGTTCATTATTCTCGCTTCCGGCATTTTTTACTTTTCCCTTGGCTCGCTCCACACACGGATAACGACGCAAAGCGATTTTGACAGCAGGAACCAGGCGGCTGTTGCCCCCTCCTCCGATACGCCAGCTCTTTCTCCGTTCGCGTGGGTTCAGGATTCTTTCACAGGAATTTTCTCCGCCGCGGGAAACATGGTCGTAACAGGCGCCCGTAGCCTCTCGTTTATAATAGAAAAACCGGCAAATGCGCTGGGGCCGCTTGCGGATGCCACGGCGTCTTTCGAGGAATTGTTCGTATCCAAAGCGCGCGCATATATTGGAAGTGCTGGTTCAAATCTTAAATTCTGGAAATAATAAATCCCGCCACCGCATTCTTCAGGCAAGAAAAAATGCGTACCAAAAAATATTTAACTTTTTATGGCCGATATAGGAAAGATCAGACAACGAGAAATAGTTGACGAAATGCAGGAGTCGTATCTTGCTTATGCGATGTCCGTTATTGTCATGCGCGCCCTCCCCGATGTGCGCGATGGGTTCAAGCCGGTTCACCGGCGGATTTTGTATGCAATGCACGAAATGGGACTCCGGCATAACGTGAAATTTACGAAGTGCGCAAACATCGTCGGTACCGTTCTCGGAAGATACCACCCGCACGGAGACAACGCCGTATATGATTCTCTTGTCCGCATGGCGCAGGATTTTTCGCTCCGCTATCCCCTGATACACGGCCAGGGAAACTTCGGCTCAATTGACGGAGACAACGCCGCCGCTTACCGGTATACGGAAGCCCGCATGACGGCTTTGGCCGAGGAAATGCTGAAAGACATCGAAAAGGAAACGGTTCCGTTCATTGAAAACTATGACGGAACGCGCAAAGAACCGATGGTTTTTCCGGCGGCTTTGCCCAACCTTCTCTTGAACGGTTCAGTGGGAATAGCCGTCGGAATGGCAACGAATATTCCCCCCCATAACCTTACCGAGGTTGTAACAGCGCTCGAACACCTTAGTGAACACCCAAAGGCAACATCGGACGACCTGATGGAATTCATCAAAGGACCTGACTTTCCGACGGGAGGTTTTATTTTTAATGAAAAAGAGATACGCCAGGCCTATATCACGGGGAAGGGCGCGATACTTAATCGCGCCAAGGCGGAAATAGTCGAAAAAGGGAAAACGGAAGGATCTCGAGGCTCGCAGATTATCATCAGCGAAATCCCATATCAGGTAAACAAATCTGAACTCATTGAACGGATAGCGGAACTTGTGAAAGAAAAAAAAATGGAGGGCATCAGGGATCTCCGCGACGAATCCGACAAAGACGGACTTCGCATTGTCGTTGACCTCCGGCAGGATGCTTTCCCTCAAAAAGTTTTGAACAACCTTTACAAACACACCGATCTTGAAAAAAACTTCAATCTCAATATGCTTGCCCTCGTTGACGGCATTCAGCCGCAGACCCTTTCTATAAAAACGGTGCTCGAGGAATATCTCAAACACAGGAACGTCGTCATCACAAAAAGAACGGAATTCGAACTTAGGCGCGCCAAAGAGCGGGCGCACATTCTTGAGGGCCTGAAAAAAGCGCTCGACCACATCGACGCGATCATCTCAACCATAAAAAAATCAGACGACAAGGAAGAAGCCCATAGAAATTTGATGGCGAAATTCAAGTTCAGCGAACTCCAGGCGACCGCCATTCTTGAAATGAAGCTCCAAGCGCTCGCGGGCCTTGAACGGAAAAAAGTAGAAGACGAACTTAAAGAGAAACTCGCGTTCATTAAAGAACTTGAATCGCTCCTGAAAGACCCAAAGAAAATATCCGGCGTCGTCAAAAAAGAACTTCTCGACGTAAAAGCAAAGTACGGAGACGAACGGAAAACCCATCTTGTAAAGAATGCCGCACGCGAAATTGAGGATGAAGACCTCATCCCAGAAGAAGATACTATCATTGTCCTTACCCAGGGCGGATACATCAAGCGCATCAAGCCGGATGCGTATAAGGTTCAGAAGCGCGGAGGAAAAGGAGTCATGGGGATTGAAACCAAAGAAGAGGACGCCGTGATGCACTTTATTACCGCAAATACCCACTCGGATATTTTGTTCTTTACCAACGGCGGCAAGGTATACCAGATAAAAGCATATGAAGTTCCCGAAGGTTCGCGCGTTTCTAAAGGAAAAGCTATTTTCAATTTCCTTTCGCTTTCCCAAACCGAGCAAATAACATCGGTCCTTGCCGCACCCAAGAAGCCCACCAAAAAAACAGAGGGGGGAACCGGCTTTCTCGTCATGGTCACAAAAAACGGTATAATTAAGAAGGTGGATGCCCATTCCTTTGAATCGGTGCGAAAATCAGGCCTTATTGCGATAAAACTGAAGAAAGATGATACCCTCCGCTGGGTAAAGATAACCTCGGGCAAGGACGAGCTGGTGCTCGTAACAAAGCTCGGAAAAGCAATCCGGTTTTCGGAGCGCGACGTCAGGCCCATGGGAAGGAACGCTGCCGGGGTCCGCGCCATGCGCCTCGGAAAAGGGGATGATGTCGTCGGGATGGATATTGTTTCGGAGGGTGCCGACAAAAAGTCCGAAAAGGGAAGCGAGCTTATCGTCGTAACCGAGAACGGTTTCGGCAAACGAACTCCGCTGAAAGAATATAAAAAGCAAAGAAGAGGAGGCTCCGGAATCAAGACTGCAAAAATAACTTCGAAGAACGGTTCCATTGTAAACGCCCACATTCTCCACGGCGAAGAAGAAGAGCTCATCGCAATTTCCCGCAAAGGACAGACCATCCGAACACCCCTTCCTTCAATTGGTGTTTTCGGGCGGGCAACCCAGGGAGTCCGCATCATGAAAATGGATGCAGGCGACAAAGTTGCTTCCGCCATTGTTTTTTAAAAGAAGCAACGGACTTCACGCGTATGCGGGACTCTCCCGCACGCCCAATCTCCTCATGGAGACAAGTACCAAACAACCTCATGATACTATTTCAGACGGTTTCCTCCAGCCCGAGAAGATCGTCAAGCAATTCAGCCTTCCGCAAGGGCTGTATGTTGCCGATTTCGGATGCGGTGCCGGCTATTTTACCATTCCTGTCGCAAAAGCAGTGGGAAAAGACGGCAAGGTATACGCGATCGACATTCAAAAAACACTGCTTGATACCATCCGCGTCAAAGCAAACCTAGAACACATCTCAAATATTGAAACGGTGTGGGGAGACCTTGAGTCACCGAACGGATCAAAATTAAAAGACGCGCAGGTTGACTTTGTCATGGTGGCGAATATTTTGTTCCAGTCGCAAAAAAAACCGGAAGTTTTAAAAGAAGCCGCGAGGGTCCTCAAGCCCGGAGGATGGCTTTCCGTCATTGAGTGGGACCAGTCGGAATTTACCGCAGGCCCCCCCGTTGAGATGAGAGTTGATCCCGATACCACAAAAAAGTTCGCGGCCTCCGCGGGACTTGAATTTAAACACGAATTTATCGTCGGCTCGCACCACTACGGAATGTTTTTCCAAAAATCCTTAACAGTATAATCATAGAGCACTTTCCGGAGACCTCCATAATACGAGAACCTCCAAAAGGCGCATATGAACTTTTATGGGATCCTCAAGAATTTCCAGCGTTCAGCTTATTATTTTCGGTCTCATTGCTTTTTTTGTTTTAATAGCGCTCCTCTTGCTTTTGGGAATTATTGGAGGAGGTGGAAATTCTACCCAGACAGGAGGAGACCTTACGGTTTGGGGATTTGATGAGGAAGGGCCGTGGAGAACTCTTTCATCGGGTTTTACGGCAAAAAACACCGGAATTCGCATCACATACAAGCAAATATCCAAAGACAATTATGAATCGGAGCTCGTGAACGCCCTTGCCGCGGGGAATGGCCCTGACGTCTTCATGCTGAAAAACAGCAATATTCACGATGATACGGATAAAATTTCCTCCGTTGCCGATGCATATCCGGCAACGGAAAAAGCTACTCCAATCATAGAACGGGACGAATTCAAAAGAACGTTCGTTGACGGAACATACGAGGGGCTTGTTACACCGGCAGGCGACATCCTCGGCCTTCCTTTATCGCTTGATTCGCTTGTTCTTTTTTACAACAAAGACTTTTTTAATTCAGCAAACATTCCTTCGCCCCCGCAAACGTGGACCGATTTTCTCAACGATGCGGCCAAGTTAAACGACATTTCTCCCGACGGCTCCATAAATCGGTCCGGGGGCGCTTTAGGGGAATATACGAATATCGACCACTTTGCGGATATTGTTTCTGCTTTTATTTTTCAGGCGGGCGGCAGAATTTATGATCCGGTAAAAAATCAGGTGCTTATGGCAACTCCGCTTCCAAGTTCTCAGTCTATTCCCGCCCACTCGGCAGTTGAATTTTACACATCCTTCGCCAGCCCCAAACAAAAGAACTATTCGTGGAACAGGACATTTCCAAATTCAACCGATGCATTCATCCAAGAAAAAACCGCGATGATGCTTGGGTTTGCCGGAGACATAAAAACAATACGAGAACAAAACCCCCACTTGAATTTCATGACAGCCCCCTTGCCGCAGCTTTCAAAAACTGCGCCAAAAGTATATTACGGACGCTACAATTTTCTTGCGGTTTCCCACCTGTCAAAACTTAAGGCTCTTGCGTGGCGTTTTGTTTACTTTGCGGCAACACATGACGCGGCAAAGAAGTATATTACCGAAACAAGCCTTCCTCCCGCCAGACGAGACCTTGTGCTTGACACAAAAACAGTTCCGGACGAACTTGTCGCGTTCTACAACCAGTCCCTTTCCGCAAAAACATGGATTCAGCCGGGTGAATCCCGCGTTTCCGACATTTTCGCAGACATGATTGATGCGGTTCTTCGTGGAAAATTCGATGTGGGAAGTGCCGTAAGCAGAGCTACGTCAGCGCTCTCTCTTCTAGTACAAAAACGCTAGTCGTTCTGCCCGCACAACTCAGACGCACCCGTGTTTTTTCCGAGCATATGAACAAAAAAAAAGAAAAAATCCTTTTTTTCTTCGTCATTATTATTCTTGCTTCTTTTACTCTCCCCGCCCTCGCAGGAATTATCGGCCCCGGAGGGCCCATTGTTCCTTGCGGGAAATCAACTGACACGGGCGACAACGAAAACTG
>MHQP01000022.1 GCA_001820685.1 Candidatus Sungbacteria bacterium RIFCSPLOWO2_01_FULL_47_32
GTTCGAAGCTGTGCACACCCTTTGTCCGGACTCCGCAAGGATGATTCCGTTCACTTCAAGTTTGCCTGCGATGGTTGAGGTTGAAACATTCGTTATGTTCAATTGGGTGATGGTGGTGGAACCGGCTTGAAGAGTTGAACCTATCGAGGTGGATCCTGTGACTGAGAAATTGGCTCCGATAGTGGCAGATCCTCCGATGATGGCATTGTTTGTTGTCTGGATTGATTGGTTAACAAGAAGTCCTTGGAGTGAAGAAGAAGCAGTTGTAGAGGTTGCGGTAAGACTGAGAGCAGTAAGATCATCCGTGAATATTCCTCTGCCAGTAACCGCGAGAGCAACTCCAGGAGTTGTTGAGCCGATGCCGACAAAGTCTGAAGATGTTGACAAAACAACAGTAGCGCCCTGATCCGTCCAGCCAGTTGCAACTCCACCACCGTCATCATCTGAACAAATAATATTGCCGTTTGAATCGGTCGTAAGCGCGCCGGAATTGGAGAAAAGCGAACAGTTGAGCGTTGAGATACGAAGTCCTCCTCCGGAAACGATAAGGCCTCCCGCGATTGTAGAAGTTGCGACAGTTGAAGACGAGGTAAACGAATCAAAGAAAACCGACCCGGCAAATAGCGCGGGGCCTTGGACCGAAAGAGTGCGTGCAGGCGACGAAGAACCGATTCCGAAATTCCCCGTTGCCGCATCAAAGAAAAGATTTGTCGCTCCAGAAAGCGTTGTTCCGTCCGCCGGATAAAAAGTTATGTTGCCGGCATTTCCGGGATTAATCGGAACAACAGTACCGCTTCCTCGGTCATCTGAACCGCAAGAAATCCTCCCGTCAGAATCAGTTTCAAGAACGCGGGAACCAGAACAATTGACTACCGGGATTAAGGGGCTGGCCTCAAAGAGCGCATCGCCTGTTACCCGTTCAGTTCCTAAAACGGTGAGCGTATGCGTCGGATGAAGTGTGCCAATTCCGACACTTCCATTTCCCGCCGCAAGAAAGACGCTTGAACTTGCGGTGAGTTGTCCGGCGAATGTTGAACTGCCGTTCACGGTAAGAAGATTTGTGGACGTTCCTCCGATGCCGACACGCCCGGAACCGTCAACAAGGAAAAGGCCGCTTGAAGAAGCGTTATGAACTTCAAAAAGGTTTGCGCCCTGGTCAGGAGCCCCAACCAAACGGAACCCTACAGTTGATGAGCTGAAGGCTCGAACAGTAAGACGAGCAATTTGGGAAGAGGTTCCGCTTGTTATCCCGGTTGTTGTTCCGGCCCCGACTCCGCCTTCACTTCCGATTGAAACCGTGCCGCCGTTTTGCGAGCTGACGCTAAAAATCGCAAGAGCGGTTGAAGAGGTTGCGATCGTCCAAGCGTTTTCGGTATTATCGGGTATAACCGTAACTGAAGTTGACGCATTCGTAATAGTCGCAGGACCGGCAAAGTTGAGAATGGAACCGCTTACCGTTCCGATATTTATTCCGCCTCCAACGCTGAGTGAGAGAAGCGGGTTTTTCGTAGAAATTGTATTTCCTTGCTGCCTCCAGAAGGCATCCGAAATTGTCGGCCGCTGGCCTCCGGTTACTGTAATGCCATCACCGGCGCTTACACTATATATAATGTTAGAAGCGGTAATGGTTCCCGAGCCCAAATCAATGTCCGTTCCCCGCAAAAGCCCCCGAACAACGACCTCTTGCTGGAATTCTGCTGGTCCGTTTGAGGTGAGGCCGGAGAGAAAATATGCCCTGCCGCGGAAAGTGCTTGAAGCATTAAAGAAACTTTGAGCGTTGATGCTAATGGTAGAGGCCGAACGGGTGGTTGTTGCTTCAGACAACACTCTGTTCTTTTCGCGGATGGCTTGACCGTCGATATTCTTCGGAGCCGATGTTTGGTAGAAGTTCCCAAAGGACTGAAACGAAACCGTCCCCGTATACACTGCGGCAAAAGCACCGACTCCCAGAAGCGCAAAAAATGAAATGGAAAAAAGCACGAGGCGGGAGCGCCCATCTTTCTGGAACATATTGACTGCTGTAATCCAGAGAGCCATTCGCGTGCTTTAAAAAATATTAATGAAGAATTCCAAGATATACTTCAACCAAGTTTTCACGGACCTTGATAATGCCGATGCGCAGCGGAATTGTTTTTGTTATGCCGTCCGGCGTTCTCAATGTGATATATTCGTTAATGATGGAAATAAAATTCGCATGAAGCGCCAATACGTCAAACTTTCCGGTTTCGTTCACTGAAGAAACCGACTCGGCCTCTCCTTCAAACAAAATTCCTTCCCTATCGCGGACAAGGATTGATAGCGTTTGTTGATCGTATAGTGTCTGAACCATTGTTTAATTTAAAAAATATTAACGTTGAATGTCTTTAGTCGTACCGATATACAGAAATTTTTCTTCCGGAACGGCATCGAACTCTCCGGCAAGGATTTTGTTTACATCGGAGATTGTTGCCGTAAGCGGGACATATTTTCCCGCAACACCTGTCTGATCTTCAAGCACGGAAAGATTTTGCGTCAGATAGTTTCTGAGTTTTTTCGCGCGTTGATAGAATGTACGATCCTCGACTGAAAGCTCGGAAACGCCGACCAAAGAAGCAACTCGCTCGAGAGCGATGCCTTTTTTTAAAAGGGCTTGGGCTTCTCTGGCGGTCTGATAGTGAAGTTCTCCCGCGGTTTGCGGAGAAAGCGCTGAAGAGTACGACGCAAGCGGGTCAACCGCGGGAAGCAAATTTTGTTGATAAACATCGCGGGAGAAAACAACCGCGGAATCAAGATGGGAAAATACTGATTGTACCGCCTGATCCAAAATATCATCGTTCGGGATGTAGACGGTTTCAACGGTGCTCACGCTGGAAGACGCGGTTGAAGCAAGACGTCCATGAAGCGATGACATCTCGGAAATAAGCGTCGGCTGATATCCGTCTTCCGAAGGGATAGTCCTCATAACCACGGAAAGCTCATTTCCCGCTTGAGCAAAACGAAACATGTTATCTATAAAAAAGAGAACATTCGATTTGAGGACATCCCGAAAGTATTCGACAATGGCGGCCGCGGTAAATCCGGTAAGGAATCGGATGGCAGGCGAAGCGCCCATCGGACCGAGTACAATAGCAACGGACGAAAGTGCTTTTTTTTCTGCAAGCGTTTCCACAAGTTCCTGTCCTTCTCGGGTGCGCTCTCCGATGCCGGCAAATACCGAAACAGTTCTTTCGTTTTTCTGCTGGCTCCTCAAAATAACGATATTATGCAAAAGCTCGGTCAGCATGACGGTTTTTCCGACCCCCGCTCCTCCCAAGAGCCCAATCTTGCCCCCTTTCAGGAAGGGACAAAAAAGGTCAACGATTTTTATGCCGGTTTCAAGCACTTCTTGGCGCGCAGAAATGTCCGCATACGTGGGTGCTGTGCGATAAATTGGATACGCTTCGCTTGATTCGATAGCCGGCTTGCCGTCGACGGGTTCTCCAAAGGTGTCAATAACGCGCCCGAGAAGCTCACTGCCCGCCGGAATGAGGATAGGCTTTTCTGTATTGACGACTTTTGCTCCGCGTTTGAGGGATGCCGTCGGACCGAGCGCTAAGCAAAAAAATGTTTCTGCCCGCGATGACGAATAGACCTCCATTTTTATGGAGTCATCGCCCTCAAGCGTTATAATGTCGTGCACGGCAGGAACCGTGTGACTGAATTTCACCTCAACCACCTGCCCTTCAACGCTTATGATTGTTCCTGTTTTTTCGTAAGTCATAAAATTATTTTTACTTCCCGTTAATACTGCCCCAAAGCCCGGCTCCGCTTACTTGATCAAGCTGTTTCCTATTATAGATGCGATGGCGCACTTGCTGCCTTTGGAATGACATTTTTTTTATTGCCGTATCAATATTGAGCGTTGCCCGGTCCAGAAGCACCATGCGGCTTGCAAGTTTTGCAAGGCGGGACTCGTGAAACACCTGTTCCAGGAGCGAGGCAAAAATCTCCGTTTCGAAAAAATATGTAACCGCTTCAATCGACGGCTCGAAGACATATTCGATTTTTCCAACCGGACCTGTTTTTTCTTCCGGAATATCTCCAGAAACATCCGTGTGAGTCGGTACCTGCTCAATAAAATTTTTAAATGTCCCATAAAATGCGACAACTTTTTCGTATTCCTTCAGATGTTCCGTAATTGCTTTCAAATTCTCAAGCTCAATTTTATCGTCCGGAAAATCGAAATACTGATACGGTGTTCCAGGCATGCTGTCCTCAAAGAGCGCCTTCCCAACCCTTCCCACCACAACAATATCTCCATGCTGGTTTTGAACCGACTCAAGAAAGAGGGCAAAAGTTTTTTGGATAATATCGCCGTAGAGACCCGTGTTCGCCGAAAGCAGAACAAAAATGGTTTTTCCGTTATGGCGAATCGCGGAAATATTAAGCGGAATATTTCGCCGTTTTGTGAGTATCATCATCTCTGCGCGATATGCCCGTTTTACTTCCTGAAAAAGACTATTCAAGCCAAGGTGGTATGTTCGGTTCTGGAGAACGGAATTCCGCACCCTTCGCATGGACGATGTGGCGATTGTTTCATATGTCTCAACAAGGACATGGAGGCTCCCGAGAAGGTCTATTTCGCTTACGATGGTTTGATTGTTTGTCATGATTCGTGTTTGTTCCGATCAATAATTATTTCGCCTCTCCAGGAACTTGCGACGGAGATGTATTGAAACCGTCAATCCGCTTAAGCAAAGCACCAACCGAATTGCAGCTTTGAACGTATGCATCAACTCTCTTTCTGTAGTCCGGTTTTGACTCATATTGAAAAATTATTTTTTGGATATCTCCACGGATCTCAATCTCGCTTTTTACCTCCCAGAGTTCACTCCACACAAGCCCGAAGATGATGATTTGAAGCGGACCGGGGATCCGATCATGCGCGGTCTGATCAAAAAATTGTCGAACCCGCTCTTCTTTCGCGAGCGCCCGTTTAATATGCTCTCCCAATTCCGCTCCGAAGCTTGCAAAATTATGGAGTTTCTCCACGTCGCGCAAAAATGTTATGAGCTCTTTTCCAATCTCGCGTTTCAGTTGTGTCTGGGTTTGGCGTCCGACGCGGGTTACGGAAAGGAACGGATCAATCGCGGGGCGCCGCCCTTCGCTGAAAAGATTGTGGTCGAAGAAAATATGGCCATCAGTCATGGACATTACGTTCGTTTGTATATACCCCGTCATGTCCCCTTGCACGGTTTCAACTACGGGAATACAGGTGATGGCAACCTCGCCGCGGGTTGTAAGAAAATTTCCGGCCCGTTCAAGCAGGCGTGAATGCGTATAGAAAATATCTCCTGGATATGAGTTCCTTCCGGGAAAGCGTTTTCCAAGAAGTGCAATCTCACGGCATGTTTTTGCGTGAACCGTAAGATCGTCAAGTACAACAAGAACATCGCGCCCCATATCCCGAAAATATTCCGCGATGGTCATTGCGGTGTACGGAGTCAGATAAATCATTCCCGCGGCGTCATCTCCGTTCGAGACGACCAGGACGACTTTGCCCAGAATACCCATTTCTGAAAGCGTTGTTTCAATCTGCTTGATCGAGATCTGATCCTTTCCAACAATGGCATACACCCCAACGGCACCCACTTTTACTTGCGCTAAAAGTGCGCGCAAAAGGAATCTCGACTTTCCTGTTTTTTGGTCTCCAATAACAAGTTCCCGCTGCCCTTTCCCGAGCGGCAACAAAAGGTCCACCATGGAAACACCCGTTTCCAAAGATTTTTTAATGCGCGAACGCGACGTGATTCCAGACGGGACAACTTCTACAAAGCGCATCTCGTGGACATTCATAAGGGGCTTCAATGCATTCACCGAATGCCCCAACGGATTAATAACAGTGCCCAAGAGTCCTTCGCCGACTGGGACTTCAAGAAGTCTTCCAGTGCGAGCAACTCTGCTTCCGACTTTGACAGGCGTCCGCGAAAAACTCATTATTTCAACCGACCCCTCGAAAAGTGCGGTCGCCTGTCCGACCTCCCCGCTTTCAAAAACGACCAGTTCCTGCAAGCCCGCCCCAGGAAGGCCGTTGACATAGACAAGCGACGCAAGAGAGCGCTCAACAAATCCAATCTCGCCGGTTGCATTCAAAAAATTGTCGAAATCAAGTTTCAGCATAAAATTATCGCATGAGTTCTTTTACAAGATCTTCCCTTTGCGACACGAAAAGGCTCCGAAGTTCGGCATCAAAAGTTTTTTCCACATACCGGCCGTCGAATATGATCTTTGCCCCACCCAGGACCGACGGATCGAATCCGATGTCAAGAATAAACCCTTCTCCGAGATCCCGCAGGATCCAGTCAGCAATATGTTCGATAAGTTCTTCCGTTGGTTCTATCGCAAGTTCAAGCCTTACAACCCTAAGTGCTGCAAGAGCATCCTTCAGGGTCTTTAAAAATTCTTTCCGACCCTCCTCTCCCCCGGCCCTTTCCGCATCAGCCATGCTTTTGTGGATAACGCCGGCTATTTCAAGCGGCACTACCCTGCGCAAAACATCTTCAAGAGAATCTTGACCAGCTTGATAGGGCGTTCCTTCCAAAACGCTGACCGCATTCTCAGCTTGGTCTCGCTCGTCTTTAGTACGAACTGTCCGGAGGATACTTGAGATTGTTTTTTGCGTAATTGCCATAAAATTATTTATTAGTGTCGAAGAATCCTTCCTTTTTAGCGTTTGCAAGCGACTTGAGGATAAGGTCTTGATGGTCTTCAAGGCCAAGCGCATGCCCCAACACTTCCCGCGATACCCGGAGCAAAATTGCGTACATGGATTCATTTATCCTCTTCAACACCTTTTCTTTGTGCTCCTCAATTTCGCGGTCCACACCTTGAAGTGTTTCTTGGCGATGTTTTTCCATGTTTGACTGTTCGCGCGCCATTTCATCCGTCAAAAATTTTGAGAATTTCTGCATACCGTCGCGCGCCTCCTCGGAAACCGCCCGCGATGCAGTTTGAATTGCCTCGAGGTACGACCGCTGGGCTTCTTCGATGACCGCACGATACGCCTTGATGAGTTCGGCGGATGCGGCCTGAAGCCTCTGCCCTTCGCGCAAAGAAAACTTTCCGAGAGCCCGCTCAAGCTCTTCCTCGGTGTGAGCGGTAACGGTTTTTGTATTTTGCAAAAGTTCTGCCGCCTGCTTATGCGCCTGTTCAATGATACGGAGAGATTCGGCCCGGGCACCGGTTAATATCTCCCGCGCTTCGTTGTGCGCATCTGTGGCATCCTGACCGCCGGAACCGAAAATATTTTTCTTGAAAAGCAGCCGGAAAATAATGACAAGAACAAGAAAGATAGTGAGCACAATAAGAACTCCTCCCAAAAACGAGCCGACGAATGATGATGAAGGCATGATAATTTTTATTAGCGAATAAAAATTCTCCCGTTAAAATGCGACGATACCATAGGCGATGACCGCACCGATGGCGATGATGCCGAGAGTCAGGAGAAGATTAAGAAAAACGCTGAACTCGATGAAACGCGCCGCCAAGGGATTCCTTCCAAGTGCTTCAACCCCGGATCTGGCAACCTTGCCGAAGTAAATAAGCCCAACAATGACGGAACATGTGGCAATGACGAAGGCAAGAAGATAGCGGAGCGTTTGCGTTGGGCTTTTTGTGAAGTATGTAAGCGGAGTTATGGCTCTGATAGAAAGCGCTACAGGAATTTTTCCGACAACGCTTGAGTCCCTGTTTGAAAAGTCCGCAAGCGCTACGCCAAGAACATACCCAAAACCTTCGGCTCTTCCCCCGATACCGGGAACGACCGACGACGTAACATAATCACCGATTTTAATGTCCCCGTTCAATGTTGATACGCGAACGAATGAAGGGCCGGCAGAAACAACAGGCACGCCATCCACACTATCAGGGTTGCCAATCATGACAGCAGGATTTTTGTTCACGACGCCAAAAAGCGCCGGGTCGTGATCTTCTCTGCTCAGCTGATACGCGCCCCCGGAAAAGTTTATGATATCGCCGTCGGTAATATCTTTATCTGAAACAGGAACAATAACACCGATACCATTCTCGTTTCCGCTGATCTCTGACGGAGCCTGAGAAGGCGACTCAGTGTTTGCGCTGCCCGCGCCAAAGCCCCCTTGAATTTGCGCAAGGTTTAGGTCAAGAGTGCTGCGAGAAAAAAACTTTGCGCCGTACAAACTCACTACACTCACAACCATGAAGGCAAGCGCCAAAAGAGCGACACGCTTCGCCAGAAAAGCAAAGAAATTAAAATCAAGATTTTTTTTAATTTCCGTATGCCGGAAGATATCGCGAAGCGAAACGGATACCCATTTCTTGCTCTGAACTTCACGATTGAGAAAATCTGAAAAAAAGAAAGTTTTCTTCGTCTGGCCTCCTTCCGCAATCATGTTCGATTCCTTGTCAAAAAAAGCTTCGCCGATTTCATGTTTTCTGGTTGCGACAAAAACAGGTCCTTTGCTATCCCGTAAAAATTGCGGCTCAGTTTTTTGAGGAATACTACTTTTCGAAAATTCCGCTCGCTGTGGTCCTTTCCTGATGGAAGCATCATGAATAATCCCTTCAAAAGACGGATTCGCAAGAATTTTTGGCGCTGGTTTTTGCTCAAGAATTTTTCTTGCCTGGATCTCAATAGCGACTGGCTCGACATCTTCCGTTTTCTCGGCTACGGCGACCAGGGTTTCAGGCTTCTCCACAGAACCATCACCAGAGGCAATAACATCTTCATTATCTGCGCCAGAAATTTGGGAAGAAATATTTTCATCAATACCCCTCGTCGCTCTCACGGGCTCCGGCGGGACCAGAAAGCTGATCTCTGGTTTTAAAACCGATAACGCCGGTATCTGCGGTATTTCCGAAACAGAAGGCTGAACTTCTGCCGCCTTAGGCAGCGCAAAAGAAGCAGGTGCGCCGGCGACACTACTCCGCTTTTGCATCTGCATCAAAGCCTGTTCTTGCTGCTGGTTGATGTATTCCACGACTGCCTCGCGGGTCGTATACCAATTCCGGCCAATCTTTTTTCCAAAAAGCTTCCGCTTGCGAACGAGGAGCCCAAGATACTCCTGGGAATATGCCGTCCCGAGAGCGGCTTGTGCGAGAGAAACGTAGGTATGATTTTTGACTTTTGTTTTAGTTTTTTCCTGCATGAGGTGAATGCTTAGTTTTCCGCAGTATGAGTTATTGTTTCTGCGATATCCGATATGCTATTGGATAGGCAAAAAATAAAAAAAATTACTCTCCCCTGAACCAAAATTTTAAAAAATATTTCTAAAACTTTTGCCAAATAAAGTGCGAGTTTTTTCAATATCCGATATGGTATTGGATAGTTAATAAGCTGTGAAATACCTGTGTGTGGTATGTTGATATCTATATACATCTTAGCATCCGATAGTCAGAGTTCTTTAGCAGGTTTTGTGGATAAAAAACGAAACCACAGACCCTCAAAAAAGCATATAATATAGTTTAAAAAAGGGCTGGTATATAATGGTTCCTTAACGTTAATAAACATTAATAAGCTAGTCAGCGAAAGTTAGATAGGTTTATAAAACAGAACCGATAACTTTTTAATTTAACCTTTCCTCCTCCAGGCATACATTCCGGCATAATTTCACTGAAAAGCCTATTGACAGGTTTTGTTTCCGGTCAAATCTTTGACAGATAATTCAATTGATTTTTAAAAATAAATAAAAAAAACATTGCGCATGCAATGATTTTTTAATATAGAATTTGTTTTCCTATAATTATACTGGCTTCTTTTTGTCTTTTTTATAACGCTCGAATAAAAAAGGAAATTATTTTAACAGTTTCTAGCGTTTTTTAAAAATTCTGCCCTGTTTAAAGTTATGGCAGCAGGCGAAACAAGAGGCCGCGCGCTTTTTACTACCTATTCGTATATGCTTCGGCTTCTTCAAGCCTTAAAGAAAGAAGTTTTGATACGCCGTCATTTCCCATGGTAACGCCGTAGAGTATTCCGGCAACGCGCATTGTTTCCCTGTTATGTGTTACGACAATGAGCTGGGTCTTTTTTGAAAGTTCCTTTAGAATTTCCGCGTAGCGTTTTGAATTTGCTTCGTCAAGTGCCGCGTCTGTTTCATCAAGGAAAAGAAACGGCGGAGGGTTTACAGCAACAATTGCAAAAAGGAACGCAATTGATGTAAGTGCCCGTTCTCCTCCGGAAAGCATCGAAAGATTTTTGATTCGCTTTTTTGGAAGGTCAACTTCGATATCTATCCCCTCCTCCAGCTCTTCCTCTTCTTCTCCGAGTTCTTCAAGCGCCTCGGAATCTTCCGGAGCCTTCCGCCTCCCATATTCGACCATCTTAAGCATGGCGCGCCCTCCTCCAAAAATTACCCGAAAATAATTGTGAAATTCTTCCTTGATCCTCGAAAACCCTTCTTCAAAATTTTCTTTCAATGTTTTATCGAGAGTGGCAATAAGCTCCTCAAGAGAGAGAATAGCATTTCTCGTATCCTCAAGTTCTTTTTGCAGAAACGCGTACCGCGCTTCGGTCTCGTGGTATTCCACGATAACCGAATCATCTATGCCTCCAACCTCTTCCAGCCTTACCCTAAGACGTTCTATCTTCCTCCGTATGTCTTGCTCACTCTCGTATGAAACTGACATATCAAGCGGCTCTTTCAGAATATCCCGCGATAACCCAAGCATCTGAAATTCTTTTTCAAGTTCTTCGTATTTTAATTTTATTTTTTCCTCCTCAAAGAGCACGCGATTCAACGTTTCCCGCACTGTTGTTTTCTCTTCTTCTTTTTCTCGAATAATGCGATCCAAAGTTCGAAGCTCTTCCTGAAGCAGACGATAATCTTTTTCTTTTCCATATAATGCCTCCTTTGCTTCTTTCAGGAGTGTCGCCACTTGCTTCATTTGTTCTTGTAGTTCCTTTTCAGTTTTTGCGAGTCCCTCTATTTCATGGTTTGCAGAAGCTTCTTCTTCAATTGAGCCTTTTTCCATATCAGTAAGAAATTTCTCGAGGTGCTCTCTTAGTATTTTGACCTTCTTTTTAAGAGAATCGGTTTCATGATCATCTTCGGCCTCGCGCACAAGATTGATGAATCGCAACATTGCATTTTTTACATAACTAAGATCAATAATGCGCGTAACCGTCTTTGGCTTTGCTTTTTCTGCTTCAATGCGGCCCTCAATGCGTCCGAGATCCCGCGAGATAGTGCGCTCCCCTCCTTCCAGTTCCGCAATCCGCCCACGGATCTCACGTACTTCTTCAGAATCTCGAGATTTACCCTCAAGCCCCCTGATTTTTTCAAACACCTCCCGAATTTCAGCTTCAAGACCTTTTATCCTCTGCTCGTGTGGAGTTTTTTCGGCTTCTATCCGCCGGAATGCTTCCTCAATATCCTCGAATCCCTTTTTGAAATAGTAACGCTCAAGTGTTTTCAGCTCTTCAATATATATCTGTCGGCTTTCAGCCTTCTTTGCCTGCTCCTTGAGAAACTTGATGTGCGGAGTAAGCTCGCGGATGAGCGATTCCACGTTTTTGAGATTTTCGCCGGAAGCGTTAAGTTTGCGTTCTGCTTCGGCCTTTTTAATGTGGTAGACCTTAAGCCCGATTGCTTCTTCTACGAGCTCGCGTCTCTCACGGGGAGTTGCGGACATAAGAATGCGGTCTACTTCTCCTTGGCCTATCATATTATGCTTGATATCGCCGAGCCCCATACGCGCCATAAGCTCAACAATGTCCTTTAGGCGAACTTGCGAGTCATTCAAATAATATTCATTTACGCCATCCCGAAAGATCTTGCGCATGATAGAAACCTCCTCAAAATCAACCGGTATTTTGCGATCCTTGTTATCGAAAACAAGCGTTACTGATGCCTTTCCCATTCGAGGTATGATATTTGAACCGCTCCAAATCAAATCTTCCCCGCGTTTCCCGCGGAGACTTTTCATGGACTGCTCTCCCAATACCCACCTGACGCCTTCCGAGATATTCGATTTTCCCGAGCCGTTCGGCCCTACAACGCCCGCAACCGAGGTGGGAAACTCAAGGGTCGTGGAACGCGCGAATGACTTGAAGCCCGAAAGTTCGAGCCGTTTGAGATTCAGCATAGTGCAAGCACTTTCCAAACGCAGTGAAACTGCATCGAATGAGCATGGATATACCATACTAAGGTAGCATCTTTAGGAAACCCGGGCAAGATAACAGGTAGTCTTTGCGTCTCCAGGCCTTGCGTATAAAAAACCCCGCTAAAAAGCGGGGTTAAACTAATCTAACTACTTTTAAAATCCTCGTTGAGAACAATTTCGCTAAAGACACCGGGAAAGTCGTCCAGCCCGAGAGTTTCCCTTTCGATAAGAAGGCTTGCAACTTTATGCAAAGTATCAAGGTTTGCCAGAAGGATACGCTTTGCGCGCTCATACTGGCCCAAGGTAATGAACTTGATATCCTTATCAATGAACTCGGCGGTTTTGTCGCTATAATTGCGCTCGGTCGAAATCTGGCTTCCAAGAAATACCATATCTTTCTGCTCGCCGAAGGTGCGAGGCCCGTATTCCATGTTCCCCATGTTCCAACGACATACCATTTTACCCGCAAGGTCAGTCGCGACCTCAATATCGTTTGAAGCACCCGTTGTGCTATCTTTGAAGACGATCTCTTCGGCAAGTCGCCCGCCATAAAGCACTGCAATACGGTTTAGGAGATATTTTTTCCAATAAAGCGACTGGTCGTGCTCCGGAAGCTGCATCGTAAGGCCTTCCGCGCGTCCGCGCGAGACGTTTGTAATCTTATGCAATGGGTCGCAGTTTTCCGGTTCAAGCTTGTTCAATACATATGCAATGAGTCCGTGTCCGGCCTCGTGATACGAAACGGCATTGTTTTCATGGGGCGTACGAAGTTTATTTTTCCGCTCAAGACCCATCTGGACCTTATCAAGTGCCGCTTCAACATCTTTCATCGTAACGATCGGATTATCAGTCTCGTTACTGCGCCGTGCGGCAAGAAGAGCCGCTTCGTTCATGATATTCGCGAGATCTGCCCCGACCATACCCGTGGTGCGCCGCGCAACAACGGAAAGAGAAACTGATTCATCGAACGTTAATTTCCGCGAGTGAATCTTCAGAATCTCCTCTCGTCCCCTGATATCCGGCCGATCAACCATGACCTGCCGGTCGAAACGTCCTGGACGAAGAAGCGCTGGGTCAAGAAAGTCGGGCCTGTTTGTTGCGGCAATGAGAATGACACCTTCTTGAGTTTCAAAGCCGTCAAGCTCGACGAGAAGCTGGTTTAGCGTCTGCTCGCGCTCGTCGTTTCCGCCGCCAATACCCGTTCCACGATGCTTCCCGACGGCGTCAATTTCGTCCATAAAAATAATGCACGGGGCTTGCTTTTTTCCCTGCTCGAAGAGATCCCGCACGCGGGATGCTCCTACGCCGACGAACATTTCAACAAAGTCAGAACCGGAGATAGAAAAAAATGGAACGTTCGCTTCTCCGGCGATAGCTTTGGCAAGAAGTGTTTTTCCGGTTCCCGGAGGCCCAACAAGAAGCACTCCTTTTGGAATTCTTCCGCCGAACCGCTGAAATTTTATCGGGTTTTTCAGAAAGTCAATAATCTCTTTCAACTCTTCTTTTGCCTCCTCAACCCCGGCGACATCCGCGAACGTTACTTTGCCATCTTTTGTAAGCTTGGCCTTGCTTTTGCCGAACATCATCGCTCCACCGGCTCCACCGCCGGACATTTTTTTCATAAAGAATATCCAGACGCCGATTAAAAGAATCATTGGAAGCCAGGAAAGGATGGTGCTCCACAAACTCGCTTCCCCCTGTGGAGCCGGAACTTCTTCGGCGTCAATTTTTGTCACGCCCTTTTCTCGAAGGGTCTTTTCAAGAGTAGCGTCATACGGACTTGTAAGATTTACCTTGAAAATTTTGAGCATGGCCGGAGCAGGAGAAGCGGACCCTGACGGCCTGGGGGTTTTCTCTGGAGCAACAGGTTCCGGTTTTTTAAGCTCTATAATAAGAGTGTTCTTGTTGTTTTTGACATAGACGGAAGAAACGTTCTTATTCTCAACTTGCTCCATGAACTGCTGATAGGACATTTTGCCGGCGTTTTTACTCGGGTCGTTCATGCCCAGAAAGATGAAGTAGACGAGAAGCCCTATGCCGAGAGCAATGCCAATATATAAGCGCCGACTGGAATTGGGTCCTTTGTCGTTCGGCATATCTTCCTTGAATTTTCTGTTATAAAAGTGCGTTGGAAAAACTCTACCATAATTCTTTGAAAACAGCAATAACACTGTGCATACGCCAAAATCTGCTTTATGGTATCATATATGCATAAAAAACTAATATTATCGGACTTTTTTATGTCAAAAACAAATATCTACGCAGGCGTTATCCTTTGTATCATGTTCGTCCTGCTTATTTCCTCCGCATGGAATGATTCGGCAATTATGGATGAGCTTGCCCATATTCCCGCAGGGTATTCATACATCGCGAAACAGGACTACCGCCTGAACCCAGAGCACCCTCCCCTTTTCAAAGACCTTTCGGGTCTCTTCATCTTTATATTTGCCCATCCGAATTTCCCTACCAATACGGACGCCTGGAACCGCTACCTAAACGGCCAGTGGGACCAGGGCTCGGCATTTTTATACGGAGCGGGAAACAATCCTGACAGAATAGTTTTCTGGGGGAGACTCCCCATCATGCTCCTTGCAATGCTCTTTGGCGGGCTTTTATATTGGTATATTAAAAAGCGGTACTCCTCAAAAATTGCCCTTCTGACGCTTTTCTTTTTTGCGTTCTCCCCGACCTTTCTCGCTCACTCGCGCTTTGTAACGACTGATCTCGCCGCCGCATTCGGATTTTTTATCGGCATTATCGGACTTGTTACGCTTCTTGAAAAACCGACCCTTAAACATATATTCCTTGCCGGACTTTTGCTGGGAATCGCGCAGTTGCTCAAATTCTCGCTTGTGCTTCTTTTTCCCATTTACGGCATTATTACACTCGTCTGGATCTGGGTGGAGCGGCCGTATTGGAAAGGCGTCATACGGTTTCCTTTCTTTGCCCTGCAAATGCTTGGAAAACTTGCAGTGGTTTTTGCAGTCGCGTTTGTCGCCATCATTGCCGTATATTCGTATCATGTTATTCACTATCCGGCTGTTTCAATAAAACCCGGCGGGGTACCATGGACAAAGGAAGAACTGACACGCATCGTCAAGCTGCCGGAGCCGGAACGGACGCAAAAAATGACCGATGTTCCTCTCTCACAAATGCGCGATACTGTATACATCCTTTCTTCATTTGCCGGAGGGCCTGACCCGGAAGATATTACATGCGACCCGAAGTCCGGCGTCAGCTTGGGACGCCATCTCCGATGCCTTACAGAATTTACGATATGGGCAACAGATAAACCCATGCTTCGTCCGCTTGCGCAATATCTTCTTGGCGTCCAAATGGTGGTACAACGCGCTTCCGGCGGAAACACGACATATTTCCTCGGCGAAGTTTCGGCGGGCGGATGGATCTATTACTTCCCCGTCCTGTATGCCCTGAAAGAAACTCTTGCATTTCACATTTTGACGCTTACCGCACTCCTTTTTGCCTTTTGGCGAATTTTGAAAGGAGAAAAGTCGTTCGGAGCTTTCCGGAGGTGGATACATGAAAACATTTTTGAGTTCATATCGATATTTTTTATACTATTCTACTGGGCATACTCAATAAAAAGCCCTCTCAATATCGGCGTTCGGCATGTTCTTCCGACCTTCCCGTTCATTTACTTTCTTGTTTCCCGCGAGATTCACCGATGGCTTTCATATATGGAGCAAGCCGCACCGGAAACATGGTGGGAGTGGCTGGTTTTGCTTTACAAACGTTATATCGCCTCAATTCCAAAATATATTTTTATCTGGACGATGCTTTTCTGGATATTCGCGAGCGCCATATATACATTTCCGGCATATCTTTCCTACTTTAACGAGCTTACGGGCGGTTCTTCGAACGGATACATGTATGCTGTGGACTCGAACTACGACTGGGGGCAAGACCTCATCCGCCTTCAAAAATACGTACGCGACCATCGGGTACAGCACATTGCTCTTGATTATTTCGGCGGAGGCTCTCCCGGCTACTATCTTAAAGACAGGGTTGAGGGATGGGGTTCGGCAAAGGGACAGCCTCACGGATATTTTGCAATATCGGCTACTTTTCTTGAGGGAGCTTACGGGAAGCCGGTTGCCGGATTTATACGCAACCCGCAGGACGAGTATGAATGGCTGAAACCTTTCAGGCCGATAGATAGAGCGGGAGAATCGATACTTATCTATAAACTCCCTTGATTCGCGAATAGCCACGAATTTGGTCGCGAATAACACAAATTTAAAAACTGCCTCACTTGGGGCAGTTTTTGCGAGCTTCCGCGAAAGAAAAAACGCCTACGAGGCGTTTGAATACTTACTTGAATTTTGCCAATAAGTTACAGCCATTATTTTTTGCTTGTTCCCGCAACTGCGGTATGTGGAACGCAAGAAAAGGATCCTTTGTTTTTAAAGCCGAAATCCACTGCTGTAGCGTGAATTCCCGTTCACCTACCCCGATAAAGGGTTGGTCGGAAGGAGTCCGCCTTGCAGCCCAACGTTCAATCGCTGCGATAATCTCCTCGTCCGCCCGTTCGATATAAGACATCGGTTTTTCTCAAATTAAAAAAGCCTTTCTTAGCTTAAAGGCCCACACGCAAAAAGTCAATTCCGACTACCCACTCTTTTGAGCGCCTCCCTTCAGCTTATAAAAAATTTTACTTCCGAATCGAAGATCGATGTAATCAACCTCCGAAACTTTATCCTTTAGGCGCGTCTCGAGCAAGGTTTTCAGGCTTGAAAGCCAGCCGCTTTGGTCTTGATCCCGCGAAACGATGAGATAATACCCGCCGCCTGTTTCAATGAGATAATCCTTAGGAATATCTTTTGAGAGCGTCAACGACCTAAGCCCAACTTGAAGTTTGTCTTTCAGAAGCACGCGGGCGCGCTCCAAAAAAAGGAGAACCTCTCCGGATACAATACTTGCGCCGGGAGAAAAATCCTTTGTTTCGTCATCAAGTATCATCGGGAATGCCGAACCCGCGATGGTTACGGGCGTTTCAAACACTACGCCGTCGCGATCGACATAAAAGCAATCCGACGTCTGCCCTCCATTTAAAGAAGGTGGAGCGGAGGGAGTTGGCTGTGAAAGAACCGGTGACGAATGCTCTGCCATGAAGCAGTACACAATAAAAATCTCGCGTTCTTGAAGACGCACATCAAGCGAATCCGGAAATGTTTTTGTTACCGAAATATTCCGAATTTTTGGAAAGCGCCCCTTTAACGCACCGCCAAGGGAAGACTCTGAAAGGAAGAAATACTGTGAACGGGGAACGAAAAACAAAAAACGGCCGCTTAGAAGCTCCTCTATCATTCGGTTGAGAGAGTCTTTATCAATGGTCTCATTGCCCATTATGGAAATGCGGCTAACCTGCCAGTACCGGAGATTGGCGAAATACCATAAACCGGACAAAAGAGCGGCAATACATATGCCAACCATCAAAAAAATAAAAAGATAGGGCGTGAAATTGAATCTCCGGCGCCGCTTATAGAGCATTCTGCTTTGGAAGCGAATTCCTTTCATTGCTTTTACTATATCACAAGGCATCTGGGAGAAAAACTGCCTTTTGCCGGAGAATTCTAAACAAAAAAAGAGCGCGGTATGAAACCCGCGCTCGGATATGTTCTATGCTACTGGATCAGGTGCCAGAGCACCTGAACCTTTCTTGGAAGACCCCCAAGGGACAAGTCCAGCGATGACCTCCGTAAATTTTGAGAGGAATTCCGGGTCTCCCGCCGCAAGCTCGGCAAGCTTAAGGAAGGTTGATTCGTCCGGCTGCTCCTTAAAGAGCGCAATGTAGGCTTGAGAACGCTCGCCGAAAGTCTTCTTGAAGATCTCGGCAACCTTGAGCTGGAACTTCGCATCCACCAGGGCTCCCTGGTTGTTTGCGATGGCACGCGTCCTCTCAAGCGCCCGGCGGGCAACTTCCACCCGCTGGTCGGCCTCGATAGTCGCAATATGCTGGTCGGCTGTGACCTTCCTTTTCCGGAGATCAAGGTAGCGCTTGAGACCTTCATCAGTCGAGCGCTGGAAACCGATATCCGCTATCCTGAACGAGACGACCTTGATGAAGTACTTCCCGAAGATGACCTTCAGGCGCTCTTCGATGGTGTGCCGAACCTCGTTACGCTTCTCGAGGAACTCGGCGATAGGACGCGTCGAGGCCTCATCCCGGATGATGTCATTCATCACAGGGTGGATGATGTCGCGAACAAGCCGCTCGAAGCTTCCGCTGTAGGCAACAACCTTCGGAGCGTCCTCAGGGTTCACTTGAGCGATGAGCTCCGCATCGAGCTCGAAACGGAAGGGGTCTTTCGTGATGACCGCGATGGGGTCGAACTGCGTCGACTCGCTCGTATCCCACCTGATCGGGTCAGGCGTGACGTCAACGATACGGATCTCATTTGCAACAGGGTGATTGGAGTGGAAACCGGGCTTCAGCGTGTCGCCCCGGATGCCGCGCTTTTTGACGCCCTTCTTCAGGATATAGATCGGCTCGGGCGTTTCGCCAACATTGTTGACCGGGCGCTCGCCAGCCCTCTCAAGGTCCTCATCGGCAGGATTTTCGCCAATGTTTGAGATCATGACACCGACTTCACCCTCCTTGATATGGACGGCGGGAATCTCGTCAATCTTGATCACGTAGGGATTGGGGAACCACAGGCCCATCTCGAGCATCTGACGCTGAGCGCCTTTTCCGCCACCGCCCTGTATGAAGGCGACTGTATCCTGGAAGTTGTTGTGGGGAAGTGTGGGCTCGGCGGCGAATACCTGCCCCTCGGGAGTTTCCTTCCCAACAAGAGCCGTAACGATACCGACTTGCGGAATGAATGTCCTCTCGCCGGTAGTCGGATCGTTTTTCTCGGCAAACTTGATCTCGATTGCTTTCGATTTCTCAATCGAGAAAAGGAATGGGTGCATGATGTACGTTCCGGGCAAAACCTGCCCGGGCTGCGGACCCATCTCGCCGTCGTTCAGAATGAACTTTCTGGCGCTCCGGTAGCCGTCGGACTCAACCGGTTTGGCAACCGCTTGTCCGTCCTTGCCGGAACGCTCCTTTCCGTCTCGAGCGATCACAACTCCGACCATTCCGTCCGGAACGATAAAGTCCTTGATCTCGAAGCAGTGAATCTTTGCGAACACTTTCCACAGAAACGCGAAGTGAATCCCGACCGCGTACACATTCGTTCCGTATCCTTGCTCGAAGAAACTCATCCCGATACGCTTGCACTTTCGCGGGCTCCGAAAGAATGGGATGTGCCACTCAAAAACGCTGACCTGATCGATCGTGTTCTTAAAGTAGCTTCCGTAAATAATACCGGTAATAACCGAGGGAACCGCAACCGCAAAAACGATGCGTCCCCATGTTGCGACAAGAAACGCCAGAATGCTCGCGCCGAAAAAGTAGAGGGAAAGCGCTACAAGAATGCCGCCGACAATTTCCAGAAAGCGCTTCGGATTGAATACGCGCCTTCCGGGTCTCGGCGTGTTTGAGCTTGAAGGCCCGGGGTTTGCGGAAACACGGCTTGCCTTATTTTTCAGCGTATCCTTCAAGTCTTTTGCCTTCGTCTTAATGCTGGAAAAGACAACGACAACCAAACCAACCGCAAAAATTCCCACTAAAACCCCGTCAATTTGCATTTGTATCCGCGGATTGCGCACAAAAATGTCATAGACAATGACACAGAAACCAATCCACCAAACAAGAAACGAAACAGCGCAATAAATGCCAAGACGCCTTATTAACGTCTTCATTTTTATCTTCCTCCAAAAGAAGTGTTGTCAGAGAACGATATGGGTATATAATACAGTAAAATTATTAAAAAGTCAACCCAGCTAGAAGCTTAAAATTTAGCCAAGAATTAGGCGCATGAAAGCCACAGACGGTTTCGCTTTTTGGAGCACCTAAAAAGATGTCTTTTGCCGAGCTTCTAATGGGGTCAATGCTTTGCGTTTTTTGGCTTGACTAATAAAAAAGCGGGGTTTTAAGCCCCGTTTTTCCTGTTTTTCTTTTAAAGCGCAATTACCTCCTCCCAAGGAAGGCCTTCTTTCCCAAAGTGGCCGTAGGAAGCGGTCTCAAGGTAAATCGGACGCCTCAAACCAAGCCGCTCAATGATGGCCTTCGGTTTGAAATCGAAATGCCTTTTTATGATATCGCTGATGTCTTTCCCTGACTCGTTTTCTGCGTGTATCATGAGAGGCTCGGCACGCCCAATCGCATACGCGACCGAAACAAAACACTTTTTCGCAAATCCGTTTGCAACTACGTTCTTTGCGGCAAAACGCGCCATATAGGCGGCCGAACGGTCAACTTTTGTCGCGTCCTTTCCGGAGAACGCTCCTCCTCCGTGCTGGATAAGCCCGCCGTATGTGTCAACCATAATTTTCCTTCCGGTAAGACCGGTGTCCGCGGCAAAACCCCCTTGAACAAATTTTCCAGTCGGATTTACGAGAACCTCAATTCCCGCAAGGTCGCCGAGAAGCGGCGTAAATAATTTTTTAACGAGATATTCTTTTATTTCAGGCTGTGCCGTCTTTGCGTTGTGCTGTGTAGAAACGAGAACGGACTGCACTCTGCCTCCGTGCATTGTTACCTGCGCTTTGCCGTCGGGTCCCAAAAAAGAATTCGGATCTTTGCGGCGAAGATTTTCCAATCCTTTTGTAAGCTTGTGGACAAGAGAAACCGCGTACGTCAAAAATTCCGGAGTTTCATCTGTCGCAAATCCGTACATGATGCCCTGGTCCCCCGCTCCCCCCGTATCCACTCCCTGCGCTATGTCGGGGGACTGCTGAACAATATTTGTTAAAATATTCAGCGTGTCGGTGTATCCGATGTCGCGGTAAAGATTCCGCGCAATTTCCGGAGCGTCCACAGCGCCTGTTGACGTAACCTCCCCGCCGATGACAAGAAGATTATGCGCGCCAAACGTTTCCATCGCAACGCGCGAATGAGAATCTTGGCGCAGATATTCGTCAAGAATTGCGTCCGAAATCTGGTCGCAAACTTTATCGGGATGCCCCGAGGTAACGCTTTCGACTGTGTATGTTGTGTGATTCATAATATCGCTCGCAGTATAAATTTTTTCTCACGCCTTTATTGGTAAGGACGCTGTTGACCCACTGCCCTTTTGCCCCTCGCAAAAGCCCATAGTTGTCCCCCGGACAACTCGTCGCGTTACGCCCCCGATGGGAAAAAATTTAACCGCTTCGCTCACGCATTTTACCAATGGAATAAAAATACCCGCATCACGCGGGGAAAAAATAAATCATGTTATCTTTCCCGCGCGCTGGCGAGCTGAAAGTGGCACTACAGTCTTCAAAAGACCGCTTTGCCGGCAGGATCAACGGGTCAGTTCCCTCCCCTGCGCTCGTGATAATTTATTTTGTTGTAAGGAATACCCCTATGATACTTTAAACGCCGGAGAACGCAAAAAAGTTATACACACTATTACCTGCATCATTTTTTCCGTTTTTCAAACCGTGGAAATTGGAACGCCGACGGGCAAAGTTTTGCGATCGGGCACATGTCGCACCTTGGGTCTTTTGCCGTGCAAACTGCCCTGCCATGGTCAATAATGCGGTATGTCGCGCCAAACCATTCCTTTCTCGGAAGAAGTTTCATGAGGTCCTCTTCTATGCGCACCGGATCGTCCTTATTCGTTAATCCGAACCGGCGCGAATTTCTCCAGACGTGCGTATCAACGGCGATTCCTTCAACAACACCGTAAGCATTTCCCAATACCACGTTCGCCGTTTTCCGGGCAACCCCCTTGAGCGTTAAAATTTCGCGCATTGTTTTCGGAACGCTCCCGCTGAACGTATCTCTGATCGTTTTCGTTGCCGCAAGAATATTTTTTGCTTTTGCGCGGTAAAAGCCGGTTGAGTGTATCATTTTCTCTAATTTTTTCTGCGGGATTGCCGCAAAATCAGCTGCCGTTTTATACTTCTTGAAAATCGGCTCGGTTATTTCATTTACCTTTTTATCGGTGCATTGAGCGGAAAGAATGACCGCAACGAGAAGCTGAATATTGTTTTTATAGTTCAGGGCAATGCGCGCTTTTGGGAACGACTTTGAAAGAACCCTCAAAATTTTGAGGGTTCTTTTTTGTTGTTGAGAAAATGTTTCGCTTGCAAGATCTTTTTTGGTAAACATTGGTTTTGAAAAATAATCTCTAGTTTATTTCTTTACATCTATATTGATTTCTGCTGATAAATCATCGTTTTTAATTTGAATTTTACGCAGGAACCCGCGGATCTCATTTTTGTCGTCGGTACTCGTATTAATGCGGTCAAGCGTTTCTTCAATCTCTTCTGGTGTGAATCCAGCACCAGCAAGTGTTTGTACCCACTCGGGAATATCTCTTTCGCCAATAACTGCGTTCCGAACAATACTCTTTCGATTGACGAGTGATTTGCGAACACGAGAAAGCATGGACATAACTTCGTCTTTGCTTAGACCGCCCTCTTTGAGAATTTTTTTTCACCCGGGCACATCTGACTCGGGAATACCGCCGCCTACCGTGCGTTCATATTTGAATTGAAAATTATCCTTCATATGAATCTTTGATAACGAGTAACCGTATCTCGATATTTTGACTTAGCTGACCCTGCGAAGTGACGCTGAAACCTTAGCTAGGCTTTTCACACACAAATATCATAGTACTAGGAATCATTTTTGCTTTATAAATTGAATAATAGCGTTTTCGGTCCTTGCTCTGTCTTGTTGCCTTTCTCGGCTCTGGTTCTAAATAGCCGATAACCCGAAAACCGGCTTCTGTAAGTAGTTTGAACCACGTAGCGGTTTTTCGATATGTGATATAGGCTCCCTTACTACCGCGCCACCCATTAATAAATACTTCCCTTTCCTTGTGATAGGAATATTTTATGGCGAATTTGCCTTTTTGGTATTCAACATCGGTAAAAAATGTATGGTCCCAGCTCCATACAAATCTTCCACCGGGACTAAGGTACCCGAAGATATTTTTTAATAATTTTTTAGGACTCACTGTCCATCCGATGCCATAGATAGAAAAAACCGTATCAATTGATCTGATATTAAGTTTTTGTTCCATCGGTATTTCGTAGAGCTTAACTTTTCCCTTTTGTATTGCATTTCGGTTAAGTTGCGTTGCGGACTCTATCTGTGCATGAGTCATATCAACTCCATGGACTCTTTTGGCTCCATGTTTTACCAAATAGCCTATGGAGTGCCCACTGCCGCAGGCAATCTCTACAAAAGTTTTATTTTTAACACTTCCTATTAGAGCTTCATTAATATCTTCACCGATACCGAACGGACCCCACTCTGGCATGGCATTTACACCATAAAAATTTGAGGCCGCGATTTCCCATGCCTGTTTGTTGGTTTGTAATGCTCCTTGCCTTGAGATTTTTTTATTTTTTCTAAGACTCAATGAACTAAAATCTTTTTTTGTTTTCTTCATCTTTACCATTTATGTATAATATTGCGGATTTTTGATTCAAACGACTGTCACAGTAGTATTATTGCCCCGCAAGCATGGCATTGATGACATTTCGCGTCTGGGGTCCGATGGCGCCGTATTTGTATTCAAGCCCATGGTTTTTCTGGAACGCAACGACGGCGTCCCACGTAGTGTCTCCGAAATATCCGGTTACGTTGTCTGCGTTAAGAAGGCCTTGTGAGACCAAAAAGTTCTGCAAGATGAGCACTTCGGGGTCTTTGCTTGTATATCTCAAATACTTAGTTATCTTCTCTCCCTTGCCGGAACTTGGCGGAGCGGCTGAAGAAGCCGACGGAGAGACAGAAACGCTTGCGCCGGCAACGGTTCCCGGCGTTCCATTCAGGAGAGAATTCAAAACGGCGCGCGTCTTAGGACCAACAGTGCCCGTATCAAGAAGGTCGTGAGCAAGCTGGAATTTTTTTACGGCGGCCCACGTTATCCACCCGTAATATCCAGTCGCGTTGTCGGAAGAAAGAAGTCCTTGCGTAACCAAAAACTGCTGAAGCCTTAAAACTTCAGGGCCTTCTTTTGCAAGCTTAAGATAAGACGTTATTTCGTGGACGTTTGAAGCATCAACCGGCTTTGCGGACACAGTCGCCGCTTTGGGAGCCGGAAGGGGTGTAGGAATAGGGGGAGATGGCGGAGGCAACAGAACAAGCTTCGGCTTCGGAGTACCGATAGATTCGTTAACAACCGTTGCGGCAAGGATAATCTTATTTACCGCGTCAAACATACCGTCAACGGTAAGTAGCTGCCCCTTTTCAATTCCATTCATCGTAAGCTCGCGATCGTCAGCACCAAGAATTTTTGTTGATGTATCAAGAAAGAGGCTCCACTTTGTTCCCCACACCTCAACAAGGATAAAATTGTTGTTCGTACTCACAACATTCGCGGAGTCCATGTGGAAATTTCCGCTTTTGTCGATATGCAATTCAGAGGCGAGAGCCGGAACAGCCAAAAAAGCAATGAGCAATAAATAACTTATAAAAAGCTTATTTTTCATGGTTTTATAAACAAATTCCGATTAGTATTATTGTACCCGTTTCGAAGATTTCCTTCAAGAAAGAAAAAACCCCGAAAAAAGGGGTTACGTAAGAACGCTTTTGAAGGCGCCACTTCTCCGCAGGGTTTCCATAAGCGAAGGTTTCTCAAACGACCACGGCAGGAGGCGGTATCTCCAAAGAACTTCGGGCTGCCGTTTAAGCATGCACCAGGAATAATATTCCCATTCGCGATAGCGAATGAATGCCGAGGCTGCATACTCCTGGCCCATTGCGAAGAGACGCCCCTTATAGTTTCCATTCCTATGATACTCTTCCCAGCCGATATAAAACCGGGCTCTAAACCACGGCCTCATGATAAAAACATGGCCGGCAACAAACAATGAGCAAAGCTGATTTCTTGCAGAATAGTACAGCTTTCGCGCGCGTTTCATTTCTTAGCGCCTCAACAAAGAACTTTAATGATTAAAGAGTACCATATTTATTTATTAGTGTCAATAGGTTAAGCCCGGCTGATAAGCCGGGGCTTTAATGCTAAAATTATAAAAATTCTGCCTTATTTTTGTGCTAATTCTACCACCCTTTAGCCTGAAGTCCTTTCCGGGCTGCTGCTTCCTGGGCTGATTGCTTTGAAGCGCCTTCCCCTTCGCTCACGAGCTCTCCTCCAAGATATACTCCGATGGAGAAATGCTTGTCGTGGTCAGGCCCCCATTCTTTCATAACCTTGTATGTAGGCGTTATCCCGACACGCTCCTGCGCCTCTTCCTGGAAAAGGCTTTTGGGGTCCTTATAAAGCTTTTCCGAGAGAACTTTATCAAGATGGATGAATACGTTATTTAAAACAAAATCTCTCGATTTTTCATATCCAAGATCAAGATATATTGCGCCAATGAACGCTTCAAGTGTGTTTGCAAGAATATATTGGCGGGCTCTTCCCATATCTTTTGCTTCCCCTCTCGAAAGAAGCAGAAAATCGTTGAGGCTGAGAATAACGGCGATTTCCGAAAGCATTTTTGAATTAACGAGGGCAGCCCGAAGGCTGGTCAGTTCCCCTTCCGGTTTCTCCGGGAATTTCGCAAAAAGAGCTTCTGTAACAATGAGTTCAAGCACCGCATCCCCCAAAAATTCGAGCCGCTCGTTGTGGGACATGCCGAGATTGGGATTTTCGTTCAAATAAGACCTATGCACAAAAGCCTGGCGAAGGAGCTCAGGATTATTGAATGTGAGACCGAGTTTTTCTTCTAGATGAGAAAGACTGCCGTTCACGTTCGTGATGCGGCTTATACGAATGGATGCGAACGTCCGTCGTTCGTCACACATTCCATTCGTATACCTGCATCGGCTTATACTTCCGCCCTATCTTGGGCATCGGCTGTTTTTTCCGCCTTCTTTTTCTTCTTACCTTTTTTGGGCTTGCTTTCGCCTTCCTTTGCCGCTTTTGCTTCCTCTTTTTCGCGTTCCTCCTCTTTTTTCTTCGCAAGCTCCGCCCGCGTCGGATAATCCTTGCCCGGCTCTCCAATTTCACGATACACCGTCCCTAAGACACCATTCACAAATTTTCCGGAGGTCTCTCCCCCGAAGTTTTTGGCTATCTCGATTGCTTCATTGATAGCGACTTTTGGTGGAACTTCTTCGTAATTCCCGAATAAAAGCTCATACAAGCCAAGCCGCAAAATATTCCTGTCAACCATTGCTATCTGGTTGATAGGCCATTCAGGAGCGGCTTTTTCAATAATGGCGTCAAGTTTCGGCAGATTTTCCAAAACTCCGCCGACTAGACGTTTGATGAATTCCGTTTCCTCAAGCCCCGGACCGAATTCGGCAATGTTCTTTTCCACGATTTGCCCGGCCATTGAATCGTTCTTTTCGTTAAAATCCCACTCGTAGAGGGTTTGCATTGCAATTGAGCGCGCAAGATGACGTGATGCCACAAATTTTTAAGTTTCTTGGGGTTTTAAGGCTTACACGCGCCCGGCGAGTGTATCTCTGCCCCGTAACTTATACCAATGAACCCCGTTAGAGGCATAGCCCAAAATGATGCCGAGATATCCTTCTGCTAACGGCTCCTTTTTTTTATTTAGTAATACCGATAATACCGCTAGGATTGATATAAAAACTTTAATGTCAGCGGCCTCTAACGGGGTGAACTATCGACGGGATAACTCCTCCGCATTAAGAGTAGCTCCGGACTCTGCAACTTCCTCTTCATGCTGATGAAGTTCTTTTTCTTTCTTTTTGCGTTCCTTTTTGTCGAGTTTTGCTAAAACGTCGATAACCTCCCGTCCTCCATAATATCCGCAGTTCGAGCAAACAACATGCGGAAGGATCTCCGCGTTACAATGCCCGCATCGGACGAATTTGCCGGCCAAAAGCGCGTGGTGTGACCGCACGCGGTTTCGCTTGCTTTTTGTATGTCGCATTCTAACTACCATATGGGGTACTGTAACAGAATGGCCGAACTTTTACAAGGCCTCTGTGTTTTGAATACTATGCCTATGTCCCAGCCACTCATCAGGAAATCTGGAATGACCTTCTATGCACCTGTGACCGCCCAAATCTTTTTATAAGCTTCCGGTGAAGTTTTGTTCCGTATCCTTTATGAAGATCGAACCGATACCTAGGATATTTTTTGTGAAGCTTACGCATAATGCGGTCCCGCGTAACCTTTGCAATAATTGAAGCCGCAGAAATAAGGGGGATCTTTTCATCTCCTTTTATAATGGCTTGAAAAGGCGCTGGCTTAGGCAACGAAAGACCGCCGTCAAGAAGTGCTGGAACCGATGCCGAGAAAGAAAGTTTTTTATAAACGTCATGCACTCCGCGGTTTGTCGCTTGAAGAATATTTATCCTGTCAATAACGTCGTGGTCAACGACGGCAACTGCCCATTGGATGGCAGGATTTTTTGTTATCTTCCTATACCACTCTTCCCGCTTTTTCTCCGAAATTTTCTTCGAATCCCTGATTCCGTTAAAAAAACTGTCAAATTCAAGAGCGGAAAAAGCTCGATGCGCGCTTACGGCTCCGCCTGCATTTTGGACGCATATTCCGGCAACAACTACAGGGCCGGCAAGTGGACCCCTGCCAGCTTCGTCAATTCCAATAACATACCATTGCCGGCTTTTTTTACGACTCACTATTGTCTTTTGTCCTTTTTCCATAGCCTCTTGAACTATCTCAACACTATAGTAGTATACGGTCAGCATCCTTGATAAGCAAAAAGGGGGTTGTCGCGAACATGCAACGCCTTGTGGGAATTTTCTTTGCTGTCGTTTTCATGTTCATCGGTACGACAACTCCTGCGTTTTCTGCGCCTCTCGATGACGCCTCCACAACCATCAGAAAAGAAAGGGATTTTTACAATGCCCTTTACGAAAAAGACAAGCAAGCGATTGTCGTTGTTCAAGTGCTTATTGCCTCATCTCCAAGTTCGCCTCCGGACAAGGAGGACAGCAATGGGGGTAGAGGCACTGAGTCAAAAAGCTTTTCTCTTTTGAAAAACGCGCGATATGATTATACCGTTGAGGTACCTGGGTTCAATCTTGTTCAATCCTATCACATGGGAACAGGGTTTTTCATCAGTGAGGAAGGCGAGCTTCTTACGAACTACCATGTTATCGATGGATATCAGGAAATCTACGGGATTCTTGCCGACGGCTCAACATATATCCTTGACGTTATCGGATACGACAAAGCAGCGGATATCGCACTCCTGAAGGTAAGAACGGCAAAAATAACTAAATTCCCGTTTCTTGCTCTTGGAAATTCTGACCTTCCAGTCGAAGCCGACCCTATTATGGTCATCGGCCATCCATTCAATCTTCGATGGACGCTGTCCCTCGGAACCGTGAGCAAAACGAAACGTTCAAGCCCATATCCTATTCCAGTAATTCAGATCCAGTCTTCAATCAATCCGGGGAATTCAGGGAGTCCTGTATTCGCCGCTGACAATACCGTTATTGGCATCGCCCAAAGCATTATCGAAAGCGACATTGGATTCGTCATTCCTATTAACGTCGTAAAGTCAAAACTTTCCGCGCTTAGGCAAAGAAGCCAGGCGTTGAAGCCGGATATAGATGATAAAAAACCGTTCACGTTTGAGGTTATTGTTGACCAGAGAATTCTCTCAAGAAACGGGGGCCTGACGAAGGAAGAAATGGTTTTATACATATCCCGGCTTGTTTCCCACTCTTCGTCAATTTTTCTGACACAAGTTGGAAGGCCTCTTTCGGTAATTAAGGTCACATTTCCGGAGAGTCCGCCCTTTTTCCTTGCCTCAAAAGTTCAGAACCTTAAAACTGCTGCTGCTCTCGCCTGGCTAAAAACATTGCGGAGGTCGACAGATAGAATAGTTCTTCTTGTCGATGGGACGATTATCGACCCTGAAGGCGTAGCTCGCGGAGGATATGCGGATGCTCCGTTCATCCTTATGACCTATTATTCTGACCAAACTTTAACGAAAAGGATTCTTCTTCATGAGATCGGCCACACCTGTGGAGCGGGACATCTTCTCAACCCCACGGAGTTTCCGGAAAATAATCGCTTAATGGCGGCCGATCTTGGCAACGGGTTCATGTATGACCCAAAAAACCTTGAAACAATAAAGAATAACTGCGGATAGCCCCATTAAGGGGCTTTTTGTTTTATGCATGCGTCATGTGCTAAATGCCACGCGCTCATCCATGGACAAACGCTTCCTTCTATGCTCAAAATGTACATTTATTCACATTGCGGAGAGGACAGGAAAAAGTATACGATACTAATATGAACAACCGCTAACAGTCAGGTTCCGCACTATCCGAATGGCGGATTTTTTATCAAGAGCCCTAAAGCAAAAATGAAGTTCACTCATCTTCACGTACACAGCCACTACTCCCTTCTCGACGGTCTTGCAAAGATCGAGGATTTGGTAACACGCGCCAAAGAGCTTGGAATGGACTCGCTTGCCTTAACCGACCACGGAAACCTGTATGGGGTGATAGAATTCTATAAAAAGGCGAAAGCGGCCGGCATTAAGCCTATCATCGGCTGTGAAATGTATATCGCCTACGAAGATATGCACCAGAGACGCCCGAATATCGACGACAAACGCTATCATCTTACCGTACTTGCGTATAACAACCAAGGATACCACAACCTCGTAAAACTCGTAACCAAAGCGCACCTTGAGGGCTACTACTACAAACCCCGCATAGACAAAAAAACCCTCAAAGAATACTCGGAGGGGCTTATTGCTCTCGCGGGATGCTTTAGCGGCGAGGTTGCACATGCGGTAAAAAATAAAAAAAATGATATTGCCGAACGCCTGATTGCTGAATATCAGGATGTTTTCGGACGCGAAAATTTTTATCTTGAGATACAGCCTCATTTCAATTTTCCGGACCAGATGGAGATAAACGCTCGCATGGCGGAACTTTCAAAAAAAACTGGCGCAAAACTTATCGCAACAAACGACATTCACTATGTTTCGCCGGACGACTCGGAGGCGCAGGACATTCTGGTTTCAGTGCAAACCGGAACGAAAATAGACGACGAAAACCGCCTCACGATGAAAAACGCAAATCTTTCAATGCGCTCTCCCGAGGAAATGCTCGCTCTTTTCCCGGATACCCCCGAGGCGATCAGCAATACCCAGGAAATTGCTGATAAAGTGAATATCAACATCCCACTCGGCTCGTGGGTATTTCCGGATATAAAAATTCCGAAAGGCACGACGTTTGATAGCGAACTTGAACGGCTCACATATGAAGGTATTGCAAAACGTGGACTTGAGAAAACTCCGGAGATTGAAAGCCGCATTCAATATGAGCTCGACATTATCAAAGACAAAGGATTCGCTCCGTATTTTCTCACCGTTGCCGACCTTCTGGCTTTCTCCCACAATCAAGGAATTTTAACGAACGTTCGGGGCTCGGTTGCAGGTTCTCTCGTTACATATCTTATTCGTATCACGAACATAAATCCTATTCTGTTTAAATTGCCGTTCGAGCGATTTTTGAATCCGGAGCGCCCTTCCGCCCCCGATATCGATATGGACTTTGCCGATAATCGCCGCGACGAAGTCATTCAATATGCAAAAGATACATACGGAGAAGATAAGGTAGCGCAGATCGGAACGTTCGGGACCATGATGGCGCGTGCCGCTGTGCGCGATGTGGCGCGCGCGCTTGGGTATCCGTACGGCGTCGGAGACCGCATCGCAAAACTCATCCCCTTCGGCTCGCAGGGATTTCCCATGACGATAGCGGAAGCTCTCAAAATTACGCCCGAATTGAAGGAATTATACGACCGTGACACGGATACACATACCATAATCGACCGCGCCCAAAAGCTTGAAGGGTGCGTTCGGCATATTTCCATCCACGCAGCAGGCGTTGTTATCGCCCCGAAGCCTCTTTCGGAATATGTTCCCCTTCAGCTTGATCCGAAGGGAGACAAAAAAATCATTACTCAGTATGACATGTATTCCGTCGAAGATATCGGTCTTTTAAAGTTCGATTTTCTCGGTATCAGGAACCTTGCTATTTTGGAAGACGCGGTGCGCCTTGTAAAATATTTCCGCAAAATAGAAGTGGATATCGAAAAGATACCAATGGATGACAAAAAGACATTTGAATTGCTTACGAGAGGAGAAACAATAGGCCTTTTCCAACTAAATGGCTCCGGCATGACGCATTACTTAAAAGAGCTGAAACCAACAACCATCCACGATATCAATGCCATGGTTGCCCTCTACCGCCCGGGACCAATAGAATCCATTCCTACATATATAGAACGAAAACATAACCCGCGCTTGGTGCAATTCTTTGACCCGCGAATGAAGGATATTCTTTCAGAGTCATACGGCGTCGTCACCTACCAAGACGATGTCATGCTCATTGCGATTCGCCTCGCGGGATATTCATGGCTTGAAGCCGACAAACTGAGAAAAGCGATGGGTAAGAAAATTCCTGCCGAAATGGCCGCTCAGAAACAAAAATTGATCGACGGATTTATGAAAAACGGCATGGGTCCTCAAAAGGCGGAAGGACTCTGGAGACTGATAGAGCCGTTCGCCGCGTACGGATTCAACAAGGCGCACGCCGCAAGTTATGGAATGGTCGCATATCAAACAGCATATATGAAGGCAAACTACCCGGGAGAATATATGACCGCCGTTTTGACAGCCGACTCGGGAGATACGGAAAAGATCGCCGAGATAATTGCCGAATGCATGCGCATGGGAATTCCCGTTCTCCCGCCGGATATAAATGAAAGCTTTGCGAAGTTTACACTCATCCGGGAAGATGATCCGGGAAACGATAAGATACGTTTCGGTCTTGAAACGGTAAAGAATGTCGGCGTTCCCATTGTTGAAGCCATCATTGTTTCGCGCAAAAAAAATGGGAAAAAGTTTTCATCGCTTACCGATTTTGTTGAACGAGTCCAGCATAAAGACTTGAATAAAAAATCGCTTGAATCACTCATCAAGTGCGGGGCGTTGGATGAATTCGGGGAACGAGGCTTGCTTCTCGGCAATATTGATACAATTCTTGAATATGCCCGTGAAAATCAAAAGAATGTTTCACAAGGGCAAACGAGCCTTTTCAGCCTCTCGCCGGAAATAAATGTTTCTTCCATTAAAATGAAACCGAAGCCGGCCGCAACCAAAAAAGAGAGGCTTGCATGGGAAAAAGAACTTCTGGGACTTTATGTTTCGGAGCACCCGCTTGAAGAATACAAGGAAAAACTGCAAAATAAGGTTATTCCCATGGTTGACCTTAAAAATCAGCCAAAAAACAGGCTTCTTTCTGTCGGAGGACTCGTATCAAGCATGAAAAAAATAATGACCAAAACAGGTTCCCCGATGCTTTTTGTGACTATTGAGGATCTGACAGGAAAGATAGAGGCCCTTGTGTTCCCGCGCATGCTGGAAAAAAATCCAACCATTTGGCAGGAAGATAAAGTGCTCATTGTCCGAGGAAAGTTGAGCGACTCCGAACGGGACAATTCGTTGAAGCTTTTGTGTGAAGAGGTAAGCGAAGTTTTATAAATGGAAAAAGAAGGACATCATCCTAACATAGAATCAGTCCGCCATTCTTTGGCGCATGTTTTGGCGATGGCGGTCCTCAAAAAATTTCCTAAAGCAAAACTTGGCGTCGGCCCCGTCGTTGAGAACGGCTTTTATTATGATTTCAAACTTACCGGTCCCCTTTCGGACGAGGACCTTCCGGAACTTGAAAAAGAAATGCGCCATATAATTTCAACACGCCTTGATTTTAAGGAAGAGAAGATAACTCTGTCCGGCGCGAAAAAACTTTTTAAGGACCAGCCTTTTAAGCTTGATCTTATTAAAGATTTTTCCAAGGAAAAAAGAGAGCTTACCGCGTATCACACCGGAGCATTCACCGACCTCTGTCGCGGAGGACACATCGAAAACACCTCCGAAATAAACGCGGATGCTTTCAAGCTCGATAAAACCGCGGGTGCCTACTGGAAAGGAGCTGAAAAAAACGAACAGCTGACGCGGATCTACGGTCTTTCGTTCGAAACAAAAGAAAAACTTGAGCGCTTTCTTTCAATACGTGAAGAGGCGGTAAAACGCGACCACCGAAAACTTGGACAAGAACTGGGTCTCTTTGTCTTCTCCGAGCTCGTCGGACCCGGCCTTCCACTCTACACTCCCCGCGGAACAGCAATCCTTCAGGAAATAAAAAACTTTTCCCGTTCACTTCGCAAAGAGATGGGCTACGAAGAGGTCCAGACCCCGAACATGAACAAGGGGGAACTTTTCAAAACATCCGGCCACTATAACAAATTCAAGGACGATATGTTCACCGTGCATTCCCATTTCACCAAAGAGGAATATTTCCTTAAGCCAATGAACTGCCCCCAACACACCCAGATCTACTCTTCGGAGCCACGAAGCTACCGCGACCTTCCTCTTAAGTTTTCCGATTTTGCCATGCTCTATCGGGACGAAAAACCAGGTGAGCTTTCTGGGCTTACCCGGCTCCGTTCTTTTACACAAGACGACGGCCACTGTTTTCTACGAGAGGACCAGATTAAACAGGAGTTCGCGCTTGTGTTAGGTGCTATCCAAAAAACTATGAAACGCTATGGGCTTGATTACTTTATCCGGTTGTCGCTCCGCGATGAGAAAAACAAAACCGCATATCTTGGGACCGATGCCATATGGGAACGTTCGCAATCCCTCTTGAATGAGTTGCTTCGTGAAAATTCCATTGAATGCGTCGTTGCAGAGGGAGAAGCGGCCTTCTACGGGCCAAAAATGGACCTAATGATACGGGATTCGCTCGGGCGACAATGGCAACTTTCGACCATCCAGCTTGATTTTAACATGCCCATCCGTTTCGGGCTCTCTTACATAGATGCAGACGGTAAAAAAGTAGCACCGGCCATGATTCACTCGGCCCTTGTTGGCTCGCCTGAGCGCTTTTTTGGCATTTTAATCGAACATTACGTCGGGGATTTTCCCTTCTGGCTCTCCCCCATCCAAATCTCCATTTTGTCTGTTAATGAGCGCGTTATTGACTATTGCCGCATGATTCAAGCCGCCCTTCAAAAGGAAGGTTTCCGGATCAGGATAGACGACCGTAACGAGTCTATCGGCAAGAAAATACGCGAGGCTGAACTCTCAAAAGCTCCATACGCCCTAATCGTAGGCGACAGGGAGGCTGCGGCCTCTACGGTAAGCGTAAGGCGCAGGAAAAAGGGAGATTTAGGAGTTATAACGCTTGAAAATCTTATAAAACTGCTCCGTGGAGAAGCGTTGTAATCGTACAACTGCTTGACAAATATTTTAAATGGAGTATAATATCAAGGTTGGACTTAAGAGAATTCAAAGTAGCCAACACAAACAGTGGGGAGGTATCGCGCATGACAAAACTGCCGCTGATGCTGATCCGGAGAAGGATCCTCGATGCGCTCAATGACAGAATCACAGAACTTGAGAGAAAGAACTCGATTCTCCTGCGATACGTCTTTGATGATGTTAAAGAAAAATTCTTGGAGTACCAGCGAACGGCCCATACCGCCGACCGCGATGCGACAATGCGTTCCTGGAGGCTTTGCAAGCTTTCGTTCAGAAGAATGAAGAATCTAGGCCTCGAAAAAGAGGCCTTGCAGTTCGTTCGTGACCTGGGCACGACCAGGAAAATACTTTCGAACTAGACCCGGTTTTCGGGCTTTTTTGTTTTACACATAGGATGTTTTATGGCCCTTTCTTTTGCGCGCCGTTCATGGTAGGGTGCTGTCTATGAAAAAGAGAAAAGAGAAAATAATAGTTGTCTGCGGACAAACAGCATCGGGAAAATCCGCACTTGCGGTCGCTCTTGCGAAACACCTCGGCGGAGAAATTATTTCGGCAGATTCACGCCAAGTCTACAAAGGCCTTGATATCGGAACCGAGAAAATGACGAAAAAAGAGATGGAAGGAATTCCTCACCACCTCATTGACGTAGCCTCTCCAAAAAAGCAGTTTACCGCAGCTGATTTTAAGCGCCTTACGAAAAATAAAATAGCCGAGATTCAGAATCGCGGCCGTATACCGATACTGTGCGGAGGAACCGGTTTTTATATTGACGCGGTTTTGTATGATACTTCCATTCCCAATGTTCCGCCTAACGCGATACTCCGGCGAACGCTTTCGAAAAAAACTGCTTCGGAACTTTTTTCCATCCTAAAAAAACTTGACCCGAAAAGAGCGCGGGCAATCGATTCCAAAAACCCGCGCCGGCTTATCAGGGCTATTGAAATCGTACGCCACACGGGTAAGCCGGTTTCTCCGCTTGTAAAAAAGAAGTCGGCATATGACGCTCTCATCCTCGGAGTTGCATTCCGAAGAGACGCGCTCGCGCGACGCATCAGCCTGCGACTTGATCGTAGACTTCGCCAAGGAATGGTGCGAGAAGTAAGGAATCTCATAAAAAAAGGGGTAGGGCATAGACGCCTTCAGGAACTTGGCCTCGAATACCGCTTCATCTCTTTGTATCTTCAAAAAAAGCTTTCACAAAATGAAATGCGGGAAAAATTAAATACCACCATCAGGCAATACGCAAAACGCCAGGAAACTTGGTTTAAGAGGAATCGATCAATTCGCTGGATATTCCCTCCCTCCATTAGTAAAAAGGCAGTAGCTCTATCATCCTCTTTTTTAAAACGCTAATACCCAAAAAATGATTTTACGGCCGCAGACATTCTTTCAAGCCAGCCGAGCTTCGGCTGAACGGGTGTGGCGGTCGCTTGGTTCTCTGGAAGTATCACAAGCACTTCCTCACCGGGTTTTTTAAGATTCAGGCGGGCCTTTCCTTCCCGCTCGAGAAAACCGGCTGACTCAGCATATTCAATATCTTTTTTTACTGCATCGTTCTTCTTTTGGGCGTCAGTAATGCGAGCATGAAGATCTTTCTCTTCAAGATAGATCGTCCGGTACCGAAGCGATACATCAATAACACGGTATGAAACCGCAAAAAACGCAAGAGTCACGCCGACAAGCGTGAGCGGGGACTTCAGAAATTTTTTAAAAAATGGTTCTTCCATTGTTTAGTTCCGTTGAAAACTCGGCAGTTTTTCTCTTATAGAGAGTTTCCGGAGCGAGCCTCTTTCCAGTTTAATGCGTGAAGGGCGGAGTAGTTAAATGCGTTTTTCATGGGGTTGACGCTCTCTTTGTATTTGCTATAATCCGAACGTATGAACAAACGACACAAAAAAATCGTAAATATTGTGTGGATCGGCGTTTCTCTTATAGCCGTTCTCGGCATGATTGCGTTCACCCTTATGCCGCTCCTTTCGCTCTACTAGTAGGTTTTTCTAGCATAGCACAACCGCATAAATTCAGCACAAACCGGCCCTTTGGGGGCCAGATTTTTTATTCTTTTTTCAGTATTCTGCGAAAGATATGCAGAGTGTCCGCCATAAGTATAGATTCTTTTCTTACCCCAAAACAAACCTGGCTGAAGACGCCTTGCTTGCCACAAGCAGAATTATGCCCTTCAGAGGCTCCGGAGAAAGAGTTTGAATAAGTCTCATCTTGGAGGTTTACCCGTTAGAAGTCCGGCCTGGTATTTCTTATAAATGGCTTCCTAAAAACTCGTCTTTCGGCTTTATATTACACTTAAGGCAACCACTATCCATGGACTTCTAACGGGGTTTACAAGAGGAGTCTTTTCTGCTACGAATGAGAGCGTGGTTTTTTTACATCCAGAGGTACTGCCATGGCGACTGACCTTCTGAAGAATATCAGATCGCGGATTGAAAGGGCCGGAGGAATAGGAGAATTTCCAGACTGGTATATACTCGAGCTTTCCGGTTTCAAGCGCCGGTGGTCGACGGATATGGTAGTTGATCTTACCGACCCCGCAGACCCCCTAAAGACAAAACCGGAATCAATCAAAGTGGTGCGAGTCCAGCACCGAACCCCTGATAACAGCTGGATAACCGGCGGAGGGTGGCGACATCACCCGGACGTAACGCTTTCCCAGATGGAATCGCATGCAATCGAGATGTCCCTTAAGGACTGGATCATCGGAATTCCGCATGGCGGCTCGAAGGGCGGAGCGGCATTTGATCCGAGAAAAGTTTCCCAAAAAGACCTCCTCACGATCGTCTTGAGAATAGTTTCGGAAGCAATTGAGGAGAACATCATCGGCCCCTATATCGACCGGTGGGCGCCAGACGTCAATACGAACCCGACCATCATGAAGTGGATTCAGGACCACTATGCTTATGAAATGCGCAAGCAGGGCCGTCCCCAGCCCGCGGCAGCCGTTACGGGAAAGCCTGTCCAATTCGGAGGAATGCCGGGGAGAGAAGAAGCAACCGGCCGGGGACTCCACTATGCCCTGCAGACATTCAGAAAAAATCTGGATATTAAGCTTCCGGACGAACCTACTGCCGTGTTGCAGGGGTTTGGAAATGTCGGATACAACTTCGCGAAACTGGCAAAAGAATTCGGTATCAGAATCGTCGGAGTGCAGGACCAGTATGGAGGGTTTTATCATCCTGACTTCTCGATTGACGAACTTTTCAAGTATGTAAACGAAAACCCTCGCAGAACTGTGGCGGGGTTTCACGAGGTCTGCAAAGGAGACCCGATCAATTCTCCGGAAGAACTTTTTGCCAAAAAATGCGATATTGCGGTTCCCGCGGCACTTGAAGAAGCCATTACGCCGGAGGTCGCAAAAAACTTCGGCGCTCGCATCCTTCTTGAAGGAGCAAACGGCCCAACGCTTCCGGAGTCCGACCCGATTCTTGAAGATAAAGGTGTTATCGTCATTCCCGATATCTACGCAAACGCTGGCGGTGTTACTGTATCCTACTTTGAGTGGGAGCAGGATACCCACATCAGGCCGTTTGACCCCATGCTTGAGCCGCCAAAAGAGCGCGATGCCGGACTTGTTTTCTCGGCACTCCAGGGAGCTTTCTCGAGAAACGGGAAGAACATCATCCAGCTCAGGAACACTATCAAGGAAGGCAGGAAGCCGATTACCTACCGCCTTGCAAGCTATATATACGCCATGAATAGAGTATTCCCGATATTCGAAGTAAAGCGGAGAAAGAACTGACAAAGCATTAATTAAAATTTAAAATCCCCCATGGGGGATTTTTTCTTTATCCAAACGTTTGCCCTGCCAGCACCTGTTACCGCTTCAATATTTTCAAAAACACATCCGGCGGTATCTCAACCCGGCCCGATTCTTTGAGGCGTTCTTTGCCCCGCTTTTGCTTCTTCCAAAGCTTCATCTTGCGGGTTCTGTCGCCCCCATAGAGATACCCGGTCACGTCTTTTTTAAGCGCAGGAATGGTTTCTCTCGCAAGAACTTTCCCGGAAACAGCCGCCTGAATTGCGACGGCAAAAAGTTGTTTTGGCAAAAGTTCTTTCAGTTTCTGCACCATAATCCTCCCCTCGTCATATGACTTTTCGCGGGGAACAACCTGGGAGAAGGCCTCTTCCCGTTCATTCGCTATCAGAATGTCGAGCCGAACCAGATCTCCGGGCCGGTAATCAAGAAGCTCATAGCCCAAAGAACCATACCCTTCGGTAACGCTTTTCAGCTTATCGAAAAAATCGACAAGAATGTCCTTTAATGGAACTTCATACGCCACGGTAAGACGGTCGGCTCCGAGATACTCCTGACTCACGTAGACACCGCGCGTCTGGCGAAGAAGGCTCATAACGCCCCCCAAAAAACACTGCGGCGTTATTATTTCAAGCTTCACCCATGGCTCCTGAATTCCCTGCATTATTCGCTCTTCTGGTAAGCGGGAGGCAGAATAAATATACTCCTCGCCCTTCGGCGTCTTTACAAAATACGCGACCGAAGGCGAGGTGAAAATAAGGTTTATGGCGTATTCGCGCTTAAGCCTCTCCCCCACAATCTCCAAATGAAGCATACCGAGAAACCCGATGCGAAACCCTCTTCCCAAAGCGTCGGATGCTTCGGGTTCGAAAAATATAGAAGCATCGTTCAGTTTTATTTTTTTAAGGGCGTCGCGCAATTTTTCATAATCGTCCGCGTCCTCCGGATACATGCTCGCAAATACCATCGGTTTCGGCTCTTTATAGCCGGGGAGCACAATAACGCCTCTCGGCGCCGTTCCCGCTTCAAATTTAGCGTTCGTGACGGTATCTCCGATGCGTATCTGTTCAGGCTCTTTGAAGCCTGTCGCGATATATCCGATTTCCCCGTTTTTCAAAGTATCCCCCGCGACAAGTGCGGGGGCAAAATACCCGATTTCCATGACTTCGGTGTTTGAGCGCGACACAAGCATGAATATTTTTTCTCCCTTCTTAAATTCGCCGTCAAAAATCCTCACATGAGCGATAACTCCGCGAAAGCTGTCAAAGTGGGAATCGAATATGAGCGCGCGCCCAGGAACATTTTCTTGTCCTTTTTCGGGCGATGGCACTTTTTGTATGACAGCCCTCAACACACCTTCAACACCCTCCCCCGTTTTTGCGGATATCCGTAAAATATCTTCTCGCCCGCACCCGAGAAGATTTACGAGTTCATCTTCCGTTTCCTTAATGCGCGCTCCCTGCAGATCTACTTTATTGATAACCGGAATAATAACCAAGCCTTCTTCGCGGGCAAGATGAAGATTTGCGATGGTTTGGGCCTGAACTCCTTGCGTTGCGTCAACCAAAAGAATTGCCCCCTCTACACAGGCAAGCGCCCGGGAAACTTCGTACGTAAAATCGACATGGCCGGGAGTATCTATGAGGTGCAAAAGATATTTTTGTTTCGGATCTCCTTTTGGCTCATCAATTTCCCAAAGTAGCCGTACAGGCTGCATTTTTATGGTAATGCCCTTTTCGCGTTCAAGGTCCATTGTATCCAAAAACTGTTCGCGCATTTTTCGTTTCTCGATTGTTCCGGTCAATTCCAAAAAACGGTCGGCGAGGGTTGATTTGCCGTGATCTATATGGGCAATAATGACGAAATTACGAATGTTTTTCATATATGCTACAATAATTACTCTAACAGTTTTACCTCGTTTTGTAAAAATGAAAAAGTGCTCACAAGGAGCACCTTCTTTCTTACTAATAGGTTGACCAATCGGGACCATACCTCCCGCCCAAAAGCGGTTTTCCGTTTGCTAAAAATAATGCTCCAGGAATGACAAGGATCAAAAAAGTACCAACGACAAACGCTGTAGCGCTATCAAATGTATGAAAGCGCAAACCAACTAGATAAGCAATCAATAAAGTCCCGAACCAGAAAAGAATCATTACCAATCCAATAACTGTATATACAATACCCATTCTCCTCAACCTCAGAGCCTTTATGCCCATCGGCTTTTCAGAATTCATGGGCGTAGCGCCTCCTTTGATGTGTTTGCGTCGGTCGGCATTTTCCAATAAATTCTATCATAAACAAAAATATAAGTCAATAGCAAATGCACATTCGCATATCTTAAGACCCAAGCTCGCTCGGAAGAACATCCGGCTTCAGGAGTCGACGTCTAAAGACCTCAATTATACCGAGAAGCTGGGAGTTCTTTTTCCAGTAAAGTATCGCTCCATACACAATCACTCCAGCGACTCCCGAACCCAGGGCTTGAAAGAAAACGCCGAAAAAAGTATCAAGACTTATGAAGAGGTTTAGAAAGAGTCTCGCTCCATAGGCGACAAATCCGGACAGAACGGCAACGGCAATAAGAAAGACGGTCTCTTTCAAAAACCCGTTTTTTGGAACAAATCCGAAAGTTTCTTTTCCTTCTTTCAAGAAAAACCTGAAAAGAAAAATAAAATCAATGAACTCTCCGATAGCGATGGCAAGAGCAAGGCCGAGAATCCCGACGCTTTTTACGTCGTCCACTTTAAGGATATGCGCGACAAAAGCGGGAAACGCGGCCGATGGATCGGAAAAAACGCGGGCAAGCGCAAAACTTAACACGACAATGCTTCCGGATGCCGCAAAATTTATTATAAGAGGGCGGGAGGTTTTGTTTAACGCATAGTATCCTTTGATAATGAGCGGAAGGATGCTTTCCAAAATAACCGAAAAACAAAAAATGCCGAATACGGCGGCTGTAAGGCGCGTATCGCTCCAATCAAAACGCCCCGTGCCGAGTGCCAAGCGAACAATATGCGCTCGGAGCACATACATGAGAACCGCTATCGGAGCAAGCCAGAAAATGACCGTTTCAAGCGTCCCAAAAAACGACTCGTAAAAATCATTCCCGTCCTTCTTCACAAACGCTCCCGAAAGGCGCGGAAATACGGCGACGGCAAAACTGACGCCGATGATGCCGATGGGAATTGATTCAAGATTCCGCGCAAATTGGAATACGGCGATACTTCCCGGAATGAGGGTGGAAGCGATGGCGTTCACGATGAGGACCGTAATCGACACCATGGAGAGGCTCAAGACACGCGGAACGGAAAGAGAAAGTATTTTCTTTATGGCAGAATGCATTCGGAGCGCCGGACGTATCCTGAAACCAAGGCTCATGAACGTCGGAATCTGCACCAAAAGATGGAGGAATGCGCCGAGGATAACGCCGTACGCAAGGCCGGGCAAGCCGAAGGCTGGCAAAAAAACGAGAATGCCGAAGATAATGCCAATGTTGTAGCAAATCGGGCTTAAAGCGAACGTCGCAAAGCGGCGGTTTGCCTGGATAACGCTTGAGATAATATTTGAGAGGCTTAAAAGAAAGGGGCTAGCCATCATGATTCGCGTCATGAGAACAGTGAGGCTCCGTTCTTCCGGACTGAACCCCGGCACGAGGAATTTGAAAATGAGCGGAGCAAAAAATATTACCAAAAGACAGAAAGCCGCGGAAACGAGAAGAAAAGCGTTGAAGAGGCTTTCAATTAAGCGCTTTGCCTCGTCAGGGTCTTTCTCCTTCACTTCAAGAAATACCGGAATAATGGCGGCAGTTGCCGCGCCCACTAAAAAGAGCGTGAAAAGAAGATCCGGTATTTGGAAAGCGGCATAGTAAATATCGAGCTCTCTCGAAGCACCGAAATGCCCCGCAAGCAACCTATCCCGAAAAAGCCCAAGAATATCGGATAAAAAACCGGCGGCCCCTATGAGAAGGGCCGCGGCGTTTATGGATGCTATCTCACGCTTAAAGAGAGTCATAGTCGAAAGCTTAGAGCAGACTTCCTTCGGACAACTATTGGACTACGTCTTGAACCGGCGGAGTTTGCCTCTTTTCCGGAGCCGGAAGAGGCGGGACGATGCTTGCCAAAGCAGGGCGATTGTTCGAAAGGTTGTCGACAATGAGCTTCACTTCCTGGTTGTCCGGGTTGAGTACCCCTATCTTCAGGAACTGGTCGAGTGCGGCGGGTTTATTGCCTTGCTGGTCGTAAATAAGGCCGAGAAAATACCGGGCGTTCGAGTAGTTCGTGTTAAATTGAACGGCCCGTTCAAACGCAAGCTGGGCTTTCTGGAGATCTTGGTCCTGATAGTAGAGAAACCCGAGCTGAAAAAGAACTCCCACATCGTCAGGTGCCACCGACTGCGTGTCTTCAAGCTTTTTAATAGCCCCTTTGAGGTCATTCTGGCGGACGCGGACCTGGGCCGAGAGAAAATGCGCAGAAGCAAAATCCGGCTTCAAGTCGGCAGACTTCGTAAGGAATGTAATGGCGTTATTCAATGCGCTCACCCTGTCCTGCTGAAATTTTTTCTGCTCCTCCGCGTCTTTTGACTGATTTATTCTTACCTGAAGGATATCGGCGGCAAGAAGCCAACCACGCCCGGCATCAAGATAAACCTGCGGGCTGATAGGGTCGTATTTGATTGCGGTCTCGTATGTGTCGGTCAGGAATTTTTCAGAACAGCGCTGTCTTGGCGGAATAGGAATGACAGTCTCACAAATCGCCCCGATGAGCGACCAGTTCGAAACTTCGAACGGATTAAGATCGCGGGCTTGCCGAGCAGCTTCATACGATTGAACAAACGTGTTGTCAAAAAGCTGAAGGTTTTCCTGCGTCGGGTTCGAAAGAAGCGCGTTGATGACAGCACGAAGCTTTACAAGGTTTACCTGGCTCTGAAGCCTTAGGTATTTATCGTCGCGCGGGTCGATGGAGTAGGCATTCTTAAACTCTGCGATTGCTCCGTCAAAATCCGTTGTGGTATTTATGATGTTCATCCCGGCGGTAAAATAAGATTCAGCAAGGTATTTTTGGAAAGAGTAGTAAACTCCGGAAATACTTCCGACTATAAAAAATATTGCAACGAGAGAACCGATAAACATCATTGAGGACGAAGAAACAGCAACGGTCCGTTTTCCGAACGAAAGTATGCCTCCTTCATCAGGCCCCGCCAAAGCCGCAAAGACACCAATGAGAAGGAATACGAACAGGCTCGTTGTGAAGGTCGGCGGATAAAGAAACCACATGAGGACGCCGAAGACAACCGCGGCCGCAATACCAAACCGAAGAGGCTCGCCACTTTTTGACGTGAGGGTGTTTTTAAGAATGGTTCCAATCGCGACAAGAAGAGCCAAAAGGAAGACAATAATACCCAAAAGACCTGTTGTCGCAAGCATTGTCGGCGCCAAAGCAGAGCCGTGAAAGAACTTTACGGACCAGAAAATGCGATCAAAATTTAACGATTTATCCCGATAGAGGCTGTAGTCGTTAATGAATGTTCCGGGACCGGAACCAAAAAACAGATCTTGGGAAAGTACCTGGCGTCCGATATCGAATGTTGCCCTAAAACTCGGAGATACTTCCGCCGGAAACCTAAGCGACCACCGCGTTGTCGATTCTGCTCCTCCCGTCATGCTGTCCATAAAATTCTGCTGGAACGATGAAAAATAAAGCAGAATGGAAAGCACAAGAACGATAAGCGGAAGATAGAACGAGATCCCGCCGAACCTTGCGATGCCGCCTCCGCGGCTATCCCTCCCTGAAACACGCACACTAAGACTCACGAGCACCATCATGGCAGCACCCAATCCGATCCAAACGGCCTTAAAATTCACAATAAGGAAAAGGTTGAGGAGCATAACAGCTGTTGCGGCAAGAACAAGCCAGTAAAAAATAGAACCGAAGCGATGTTCGAGGGCTTCTTTAAAATCTTTGAAATGGGCAAGAACCCCGATACCAACCGTTGAGATAAGTCCGTAAAATACGGCAAGAGAATTGGCCGTACCAATAGGATTAAAATCAGTTGTTGAAGCGTATACGCCGGAAAACATCTTGTATCCCATCATCTGGAAAAGCGTCATTAATCCGAGGAGCAGGCTTGAACCGAAAAGAAGCGAGGAGAGCGTAACGCTGCTCTTTCCGTCAGAAACGGCGGCAAGAAGAAAATATGCCAGAACAAAGACCAGAAATGATGAAAATTTTTCTCCTGTTGAATCCACTCCCCAGAGCCCTTGCGTAACATTTCCCGAAAGAAGCGTAGAAAGCAAAAGAACCGCAAGAAGCAAAAGAAACATCACGTTCAAAAAAGATTTTCTGTATGAAAGCGAACCATTCGCCAAAAAGTCGACGAGCCAGCCAATGAACGCTAGCCCGACGAGCATGTAGACAACCGTTTGCTTGCCGAACCAGACAGGAAGTGCCTGCGGAAGAAAAAGGAGCGGCGCCAAAAAGACGACCGCATACATCGCCAACCGGACGATCTTCTTCGCCCAATCGTATGTTACGGCTGATTCCTCCGAATGATATTGCATTTCTTCATCCATAATATTTTTTATCCATTCCCCGCCGCTCGATTGTATGCAACCCTGAAAGAGCGCACAAAAACCGAAGACGCGCATTGCGTCAAATAAAAAGTCGGCAAGAAAAGATTATTACCTATTTATTAAGGGTAAAATATACCCATTCAGTATACTATAGCGTTTTTAGGCCTACAACCACATGTTATGCACAAGAAGTATTGCCAAGAAACATCAGAAGTGCTGAAAAACTGGATCCGAAGTTCCGTAGCCTAAAACAGCGGGGCTCCCTTTTTAGACATACAAAATATCCTTCCGCCTTGACGGCGGAAGGATATTGCATGCTTATAAGCCGAATTCTGTGCCGATTGTTCCGGGTTTTTAATCCGAAACCACCGCGACGGTCATCTGTCTAGGCCCTTGATTACTCTCGGGCTCAAGCCCCCGTGTCTTGCGTTTTTGAAGCGCCGACTAGGGTTGCACCGGATAGGTGTTTTTCTCTCCCGATGGTCGCCCATCGAAACTGTGGGCTCTTACGTTATCCAGCACCTATTTTACTGAAGAATTAGCATTTAAAAAAATTCCTTTGTTGCCACGCCAGATGCTAACAGGCAAAACTATTCTTGAGTAAAATAGGTGCTGGAGTATCCCGCGCAAAGCGGGCCCACTCTTTTCACCATAACCTCCTTCGCGTTAAAAACCATTGGAGTTCTCGTAGCGACGATTGGCTGTATTGTCTCTGTGACACCTCCGACGCACTATTGAAAATTCAATAATGAAAGTCGGAGCTCCGCTCGCGCTTTCGCGCGTCGGAATATCCCGGTCGTCCTTGCCGTACGGCAGAACTATGGTGGCCGTTAGCCACTATCTCTTTTCAGTTCCGCGAAGTGCGGAACAGGGTGTTCGGACTTTCCTCCCAGCCGTAATTTTACTGAAGAATATTTTGGAGAAAAAACTGATTTTCCGAAGAAATTCGGAGAAACTGCGGATTCCTCGGTAAAATCACAGCTGGGCGACCGTCCAGCATGCAACATGGCTATTATAGCATAATTGAATGAAAAAGCAAATGTTCGAGATTCTTCACATATTCACGTTCTGCCCATTTAAAAACTCGCTGACTATTTTATGGCCGCCCGGATTCATGACGCTCCACGACCCGCCCTTCACGTATTCAGGGATCGGAACCCAACGCCACTCGGAAAATTTCTCCTGCTCCATAAGGCGCGGCTCTTCTGTGGTTGTGCAATAAAACATCGGAACAGTGTCTCCTTCCTTTGCTCCAGGAGTCTCGCAAATAAAAGCGCGTATCGTTAAGTCTGTAATATCAATCTCTTCCTTGACCTCGCGCCTAAGCGCGGATTCAATCGTTTCGTTATCATCACATCTCCCGCCAGGCGTTGTCCAAACTGAAATTGTTTTCCATTTATCCGGTGTGTAATTTCTTAGGCCTAATAAGATCCGCCCGCCTTTAACAATAATGGCGGACGGACAGATCGAAGAGTTCCCGATTTTTGAAAGTTGCTCTTGAGGCATAATTTGACTTTAATAGTTCCTCGCTCATTCATACCGCTTTATCGCAACTGTATCGGGTTCGGAGTGATTATTTTTTTCTCCTTTCTTCCGGCGCCTCTTCTTTCATATCTTTTTTGAAAGCACGCGCAAATTCTAGCGCTTCTTCCGGCGTTTTAATTTTGCCCTCGAGCTGTGCTTCACGTATGGCGTCTTTAATACGCCCGATTGCCTTGCCCGGCTTAAGTTCAAGTTCTTCCATCAAAATTTTTCCGCTGATGAGCTCTTTCGGCTCCGGCGGACGATTACGCTCTTCCTGAAGCATCTCAAACAACCTGTTCATTTGCTCCGCTCGTATAGGGATGCTTCCCATTGAATCGGCAAGCGAAACAAAGAGTAGCTCCTCAATCCACGGATGCTGGAGAAACGCGCGCGCTTTTGAAACCTTCATTTTCGGAAAATCGCGGGGGATTAGGTGGTTTTCAACAAGCCACATTATTTTATCACGCCGTTCAGCGGAAAAATTAAATCGCTTCGCTATATCCCGCACCATGTCGCGGGAATCAAGCTCGTGCCCGACGAATGTTGTCCGCGTATCTCCGTTCGGAAGTGTGCGTGTTTGTTGTTTGGTCCGCTTTCCAAGATCGTGGCATAATACCGCCCAAGGAACTTCTCCTCCGTATCGCTTAAAGAATCTATCGCGCACATCGCCAGGATCCATGCCCTCCGAAAGCGAAAGCATTTCCCTCATTCGAGCCATATACGGTTTGCTCCCAAAACTCCGGAGTGCTTCGAGTGTGTGGCGGAACACACTTCCCTCTTTGTGATACGGCGCGCTCCTCGGATGCATAACTTCCTGCAAAGCGGACATTTCCGGAAGAACATACTGAAGCAAGCCCAGCCTCTCCATATCAGCGACGGCAAGATAATTTTTCGGAAGTTTTAATATTGCGTCAAGCTCTTTCCGCACCTTTTCGGGCGCGATATCCATGATTTTTTCCGCGTTTCTTTTTATAACATCCTGCACTTTCCTGTCGAACGGAAGTTCGCACTGGTTTCGAAAGCGCACGTAGCGGAGCATCCGTGAATAGTCTTCGGCAAATCGCTTTTCCGGGTCGCCGACAGGACGTAGCACGCGTTCTTTAATATCTTTTAACCCTCCGACGTAATCAATGACCTTGCCTTCTACCGGGTCAAAAAAGAGAGCATTGATGGTGAAGTCGCGCCTTTCGGCGTCTTTTTCCGGGTCGCGGATAAGAACAACCTTGTCCGGATGCGCCCCGTCGGCGTACTCTTCTTCAACACGGAATGTAGCGACATCAAGTGCGTGCCCCTGGTCCACACGGAATGCCTTCAACACGCCGAAAGATTTTCCAACAAACTTTGTCTCGAATCCGGCCGACTCAAGGATTGCGCTTGATTCTTCAGGGGGTAACTCGGTTGCAATATCAATATCCTTCGGCTTGAACGGCTTTTTAAATTCACGGGACAAAAGCATGTCGCGTACATATCCTCCCGCAAAATATGTCTTCCCTCTTTTTTGGAGCTCGCGCACCATTAACAGGCCGTCCTTTTCGTCTTTCGTTTCTGCTTTCCACCGTAAAAGCTTCTCGGCGACAACTCCTCGCGAGGCGGGTGTTCCTTCAAATTTTTCTGATAATTTTTCGCTCATTTTTGCGTATAAATTTTTATCGGTGAAACCCAAGGTCGGCCGGGTTCTCGCTGCCCGGCACATACTCTACTTTCCCCCCCTTCATTTTAAATTCTTTCCGAAGAGTTGCCACCTCCAGAGCAAGCTCTATCGTTTCCGGCAAAACGTTTTCCATTTTTATATATCCTTTTGACCAATAATCGATAACGAGGCGGCTGTCGCCAAAAATGCTTTTAACGTTTTTCTTTTTCGCAATTTCAAGCGCCCACTTGCATCCCAAGAGTTCGCCGTGATTATTCGTTGTTTCCGGCGAGAGAAGAAATTTTCCGTGCTTATTTATTTTTTTTTTCGGCAGTACCAGTTCAAGCATGTCCTTTCCGTTCTCATCGGTCACACTTACCTCCACCCCGTCCCCACGGCCGGTGCCTGCGTCGAAATAAATGCCTTTCTGCATTTCTTTTTTATGCCCGTAATCCGCCCCTTTCATAAGCCACGCTTCGGCATCTTCGTGCGATGAAAAACCGCGATATCGAGCCTCGGCTATCCCATGGACTTTTTTTTTGCATTCATCCCAATTGTCGCAAATGCCGGAATCGTCGGTTTTTGGAATAAGATATGCGTAATATTTTTTTGCCATAAAATTTTGGGGATTATAGAAATTTCTGAATAGCTTTCCGAATTCACTATACCATGCTGAAAGAATAAAAAAAAACGGCATAACGCCGCTCAACTCTGCCATAATGCTATTTTTCGGTGCCGCTGCCATTGCACCGCGGACATGTTTCTGTCTTTTTTGAAAGACCCAGAGGAACTCCCAGAAGAAGGAGATCCATCAGATCATCATTTACCTCAATAGTTTTCTTGCCGTCGCAACGCTCACACTTTTTCGCTTCATTGTTCTGGTTCAACAGCCGTCCTCGTGTAAGAATGCTTGTATAGATAGTTTACCATAGCACATATTTATTGTCAACTTATCCGCAGATTTTTTATTTTTTTACTGCTTCAACAATATTCAGCTCTATTTTTGTAGTTCCCCTCCATGTATTCTCCTGAAGCTCCGCGAGAATATCAACCGTATCCCCTGTTTTGAAACCGTTGTGGGAACCGCGGAAATAAATCGCGCCGAGACCCTCATCCCCCAATTTTAGCTTAACGTGAGTTTGGTCTGCTCCCACGTGCTTCACTTCTTTTAGTTTGACTCCGCGCAGTGAAAAAAGAGGCTTCGGATTCTCCTGCCCGAAAGGTTCAAAGCTTTTGGTAAGGGCATAGAGTTCGCTCGTTACATCCTTTAAAGCTATTTCGGCATCGGCCTGAATGGGCTCGCTGTCCGGTGGCGCGAATTGTTCAAGAGAAGCCTGTAACTTTGCTTTAAGCCGCTCAACATTTTCAAGCTTCATTGAAAACCCTCCTGACACCGCGTGCCCTCCGAAATCGTCGAAACAGTCTTCAGCCCCCCGCATGAGTTCAACAACATTAAAACCTTTCCCCGCGCGGCAGGACCCTTTCACGATATCCGGCAGAATTCCGTATAAAAATACCGGACATCCGTATTTTTCGAGGATCCTATTTGCGGCAATCCCCAAAACCCCGGCTGGCCACTCGGGCGAACCTTCAAAAATAATAATGGGGGGTTCTTTTCCCGCAAGCCTTACTTCCAGCGTTTTTAATATCTTTTCTACAAGCGTTCTCCGCTCCTGATTTTTTTCTTCAAGGCGACGCGCAAGCCAGTCGGCTTTTTCGTCCTCGTCGGTAAGCATAAGTTCAAAAGCGGTATTGGCGTGATCCATCCTGCTTGCGGCATTAATCCGGGGAGCTATATAAAATCCTATGGTCTCCGCGGTTATCTCCTGCGGATGGATGGCTTTTTCCCCAAGGAGAGCTTTGAGCCCGGGGCGTCGCATTTTTTTTATGACTTCTACGCCGTATTTTACAAGCACTCTATTTTCTCCCGTCAGCGGAACCATGTCGGCAACGGTCGCGATGGCAACGGCGTCTAAAAACCACTTTTCCCATCCCTCAACAAGACCGAACCGTTCCTTTTTTAGAACCGCCTGAACAAGCTTGAAAGCAAGGCCCGTTCCGCAAAGCACTTTTTCCGGGTATGTATCGTCCTCTTGCTTATGATCAATGATAGCATATGCATTCGGCCATTTTGGAGGAACGATGTGATGGTCGAGAATAATAACATCCATTCCGAAAGAATTTGCTTTTTCGACTTCGTCATAATCCGTAACACCGCAATCAATTGTAATGAGAACGCGCGCGCCAAGCTCTTTGAACTCGTCAATGCGCTCAAGCGTTAGCCCGTAGGACTCCGTAAAACGGTCGGGAATGAAAACTTCATGCTCTCCTCCGGCTTTTTTCAGAAACTCCGCCATGATAACCGCTCCATCTACGCCGTCCGCGTCATAGTCGGCAAAAACGATTATCTTTTCTTTGTTCTGTATTGCGCGCACAACGCGCGTTGCCGCCTTCTCCATACCCTTGAATAAAAAAGGGTCGTGCACGCCGGTTGTGTAATCGGGATTGAAAAATTTTTCTATTTTTTCTTTTGTGTTGATCCCGCGCGCCCAAAGAAGCTGCGCAATGAAAGGAGCATGCTCTGGAGAAAAACCGGCTCCCGAAACAACGCTTAAAAAATCCTCGGGCGGAGGAGATTTTACGGTCCAGTCGGATTTATTGACAATTGTTGCCATTAGCATTATAATAGATATGCAAAAGAATGCAGTGCCTAAAAACTAAGGAGACGCCTCGCGTGGGCAGTAAACGGCTTGCGACTCAAAAGGAAATACGCCGGCTTATCGTTCTGGTCACGATTGTAGGAGTACTCTTTGAGGGTATCACGGGCTATTTTGCACATTCGGTTGAGCGTTACGCCCTTGCCCTCCTTTTCGGGGTATGCGGCCTCATCGCGTTCCTTGGAAGTACTACGCTCATTGAGGAAACAGGGAAAGAAATCAAAGAGTAACGAGGGCGCACAGGGCTGCGCTTTTTTCTTTTGTTTGAGACAGCGTTTTTAGCGCTTCGCGGCTTTATATAGTGAAGGCCTTTTTTATTTTTTCATAACAACCTCAATGCCGGGCATTCTGTCTCCGGCCAAAAACTCAAGCATCGCTCCCCCTCCCGTTGAAACATGGTCAAAACTCGAAAGAAGATTATAGCTTTTCAGAATAGCAATGGTATCTCCCCCGCCGATGATGCGAAACGCCTTCACGCGGCCGATTGCCCGCGCGAGCGCAAGCGTTCCATGCGAAAATTGTTTTACTTCGGCGTACCCCACAGGCCCGTTCCAGATGATAGTTTTCGCTTTTTTAAGAATGTTTATAAACAGCTTCTCCGTTTCGGGACCGATATCGAGAATATATTCATCATCTCCGATGGAGCCCACGGCGCGTATAGACACTTTCACGTTTTTTCCGAGGTCAAATTTTTTTGAAACGACGCCGTCAACCGGAATATGAAGTTTTGCGGACGTAAGTATCTTCGGACCGAGTTTCTTCGGTTCAACCTTCTCAAACACCGATTTCCCGACGCTGATGCCTTCCAATACAAGAAGAGAGTTCGCAAGCGCTCCTCCAACAAGAACCTGATCAGAGCTCGAAAGAAACGTTCTGATGAGCTCATATTTCGTCGATATCTTCGCTCCACCAATGATGGAAGCAACCGGGCGCTTGGGATTTTTAATAGCGCGCTCAAGAAAACGCACTTCGCGCACAAGCAAGAACCCCGCGTATGCAGGAAGAAATTTCGCAATACCCGCGATCGAAGCATGCTCGCGATGGGAATCTCCGAAGGCATCATTCACGACAATGCGTCCAAAGCAGGAAAGTTTTCGCGCGAATGCAAGATTATTTCTTTCCTCCTCTTTCCAGAAGCGAATGTTTTCCACCATGGCGATCTCTCCGGCCTTAAGCTGTTGGATAGCGCATATTCCCGCAAGATCAAAGGGGTTTTTTACAAAGATAACGCGGTTTGAGGAATGAAGCAGTTTTTTGAAACGGAAGAAAACAGGACGCAGGCTTAAGTTCGGGTCGCGGCTCGTAGGACGACCGAGGTGCGAAATGATAACTATCCGCGCGCCCTTTTTGAGAAGAAAACGCACGGTTTCAAGGCTCCCTTGTATTCTGAAGTCATCCGTAATGGCCGTTCCTTTCATCGGCACGTTAAAATCAACCCTTAAAAGAACGGACATTCCTTTTTGTATGTGGGCTTCACGAACCGAGCGAAGACGCATGGTAATCATGAGCAAATTAAGGTTATCTTTATGCCTGGGCCTGCCATAAAAACTTTTAGAGGCTCAAACTTGCATCCGACACATAAAGACGGCTAAAAAAGGCATAATCTCATTGTAATTCATTTTTATATACAATAGAAGATGCTTCGACGAAAGAATGCCTGTCG
>MHQP01000023.1 GCA_001820685.1 Candidatus Sungbacteria bacterium RIFCSPLOWO2_01_FULL_47_32
AAGAAATATGTTGTCAGCTGTTGGCGGTAAGGATTGAATGTGCTGAAAGGAAAGCATCTTGAAAACTTCACCCCGTTACAATCTTAGCGATTGACTTTTTGAGGAGGAAGGTCTAAGCCGTAAGGCGGCTTCGCCTTGAAGTTCTCGAGTAGAGATGGTCATGCGTTGAGATTGTAACGGGGTAAATCAGCAATCTAGCTAAAAATTGTTATCCGGCCGCCAAGGGGCGGCCAAAAATACCAAATTTAGTATAGAGCAGGTAATAATATAAGGGCGTATGGTGGATGCCTAGGGATATCGAGGCGATGAAGGACGTTGCGTGCCTGCGATAAGCTCCGGTGAGGTGGCAAGCAACCTTTGACCCGGAGATTTCCGAATGGGGAAACCCCTTCGTGAAAAACACGATGACCGAGCACTTAATTTTGGAATTTAAAAAAGAGGCATATTGCCTCTAGACTTTCATAGGCTATTTGGGTCTACGCATTAGTGGAAGATATTCTCGCGCTACCCTATATAGATCGCATGGGTCTGAACTTCGATAAATATATGCGAGCCTAAATGCTTCTTGGATTTTTCGGGTTCTGAAGAATAATTTTTCTTTTTGCACTCTGTTTACCAAGAAGAAGGAGCAAAAGGACCTGAAGTTAAGATAATCTTCTTTCGTTAAAATGTCAAATTTATTCCAAAATTAAGTGCTCGGAGCGTACCCGCTGAAGTGAAACATCTCAGTAAGCGGAGGAAAAGAAACCAAGTTTAGTTCCAAATACATGCGCCACACATGTACGCGTGTATTTGTGAACTAAATCATTCCCCAAGTAGCGGCGAGCGAAACGGGAACAGCCTAGATCGTTTGATACAAGGGAGCAATCTTTTGCATCGGACGAAGTTACAAGATTATGATGTCGATTCAATTCGAGAGGGCAAAAAATCGAATGTGTTAGGAGAACGGCTCTGGAAAGGCCGGCCAAAGAGGGTAATAGCCCCGTATTCGAAAATATGTTCGTGCTCTTTTTCATAACTCTTAAGTACTGCCCCGTTTGTAGTCTGGGCAGGAAGTCGGGAGAACTAGTCTCCCAAGGCTAAATACTCGATATCACCGATAGTGAACCAGTACCGTGAGGGAAAGGTGAAAAGCAGCCCGGTGAGGGCGATGAAATAGTACCTGAAACCATACGTTTACAAGGAGTCGGAGTCCGTTGCCCGCAAGGGTAACAGGACGACGGCGTGCCTATTGAAGAATGAGCCAACGAGTTTTTGGATTCTACTCGTCTAAGTGCCTTTAAAGCACCAAGGCAGAGGGAAACCGAGTGTTAATAGCGCGATCTAATTTTTATGTTCATGCGCTAACGCGTATGAACGTATAAATTAAAAGTAGAATTCAAAAGACCCGAAACCTCGTGAGCTTACCATGAGCAGGTTGAACTCCGATGAAAATCGGAGGGAGGACCGAACCGGTTGGTCGTACAACGCCTTCGGATGACTTGTGGTAAGGAGTGAAAAGCTAATCGAACGAGGAAATAGCTGGTTCTCTCCGAAATAGTTTTTGGACTAGCCTCGGATCACACTTTTGAGGAGGTAAAGCACTGGAAGGTCAGTAATTGTAGAAATACAGGCTGACCTATCAAACTCTGAATGCCTCAAATTTTATTCCGGGAGTCAGTACGCGGGGGCTAAGCTCCGCGGTACATGAGGGGAAGAGCCCAGACCGTCAACTAAGGTCCCTAAATCTATGCTAAGTGGCAAAGGTGGTGAGGTCTCTCAAACAACAAGGAGGTTGGCTTAGAAGCAGCCATCCTTTAAAGAGTGCGTAACAGCTCACTTGTCAAGAGATCGTGCGCTTAAAATTTAACGGGGCTAAGCATAGTCCCGACGCACTATCTTTCATTAGATAGTGTAGTCGGGATGCCGACTTCAACATTATTAATTTGTTAATAGTGCGTCGGCATACCGAAGTTACGGGTTTGTTCCGCGTTCGCGCGGGACAAGCGGTAGGAGAGCATTTCAAATGCTGTGAAGGTTCACCCGCGAGGGGGACTGGAGCGTTTGGAAGAGAGAATGTTGGCACAAGTAACCACAAGCAGGGTGAGAACCCCTGCCGCCGAAAACCCAAGGTTTCCTTGGCAATGACAATCATCCAAGGTTTAGTCGGCCCTAAGGCAATGGCGAAAGCCGCAGCCGATGGACAGCTGGTTAATATTCCAGCACTGTGGTGCATATCGATGGCGGGTCGGAGCGAAGTATGTCGGGCGTATTATTGGATTTACGTTTGCGGCGTGAGGATGGAGCGTAGGCAAATCCGCGCTCAAGCTCTTTAATGAGCGCCGTCCAAGCGTCATGAAAATCATGCGGAGCAATCCAAATGAAATTCGATAAAGCTCGCTTCCAAGAAAAGCGTCTAAGATTATATGCATCATGACCGTACCGGAAACCGACACAGGTGGGTTGGTCGAGTAGACTAAGGCGAACGAGTGAGTCTTCGTTAAGGAACTAGGCAAAAAAGCAGCTGTAAGTTCGCAATAAAGCTTACCAGCCTCACTTTTTGGACATAAAAAAACCAACTGTTTTAGTTGGCGTGAAGAACTCTATATTTTCTAATCTTTAAAGCAATAACCGCAAGAATGATGAATGGAGGGTAGAAGACAAGAATGGAAAACAATCCTTTAAGCAGAAGTCCAGTAATAATATATGCGGTTTTGGGACCAAAAAGATCAGTGAATACGAAATTCAGAATTCCGATACAAGGGAGCGATATAATGAAGATGATAATTGATGCCCAAAATCCGACAAGTATTGAGCCCACAGTAAACCTCCAACTGTATGCGGAATCTGAAAGGGATTATACAAAGCAATATAAAAAAAGTCAAGTGTGTCTAAAAAGTGAGGCTGGTCGCAGCGAAAGTACCTCTGGCGACTGTTTACCAAAAACACAGGTCCCTGCTAACTCGTAAGAGGATGTATAGGGGCTGACGCCTGACCGATGCGAGAAGGTCAAACATTTCCGTAGTGGAGTTAAGATTACATCAAAATTTTATTGCATGAGATGTCAAGCCCTCGTCAATGTCAGCGGTAACTATAACCGTTCTAAGGTAGCGCAATTCCTTTCCGGGTAAGTTCCGGAGCGCACGAAAGGCGTAACGATCGGAGGACTGTCTCAACGAAGAGCTCGGTGAAAATACAATGCCGGTGAAGATGCCGGCTACCTGCAGTTAGACGAAAAGACCCCGGGAGCTTTACTGTAGCTTGATATTGGGTCTAGGTTTTTGTTGCGTAGCATAGGTGGGAGAGGTTGATCCCCGGTTTCCGGATCGGGGGGACTCGTCAGTGAAATACCACTCTTTAAAAACTTAGATTCTAACCAATCCGATACCTAAAAATGGAAAGCGGATTGAGACAGTGTCTGGCGGGCAGTTTGTTTGGGGCGAAACCCTTAAGAAGACTGGTCATTAAGCCGATCAGTTGTGGGGGCTCCGCGTAATGCGGAGAAAACATTCAGCTATATGCTGGAACATCCGGATGTATATGTTGGTACCCGTCGAAGGGTAAAAAACCAACTTTGAATATTTCGCGCTTCTGCGGTAACGCAGTATGTACGAAATGTGCCGGACAATCAGCAGGCAACCGAGCGCCTATGGGTGCTTGGGAGCCCTCAACGACTATACGCTGAAACCGCTGTATGGCAGCGGCATGATATAGTCTGATCTTTCGGGCGACCGAAAGTGCGCATACTTGCGCAACTTAATATGCATTCATTGGAAATCGAAGAGCGAAAGAAACACATACGAATAAGCGATTTCGAGAGAGATATTATTGTGGGCAAACTTCTTGGTGACGGCCACCTTGAAACAAAGAACCAAGGCAGAACGTATCGGCTGAAAGTGGAGCATTCAATCAAGCAAAAGGAATACGTTGATTGGGTCTACGGAAAATTACGGCACTTGGCGATGTCAGAGCCGTGTGTGAAAGAAAAAGATGTATTTCCACCGCAAGGCGGAACATTCAAATTTCACGGATACGGTTTTACCAGTTTGTCGCTTGGCCAATTACGTTTTTATGGCCAGCAATTCTATAATCATGGCAAGAAAGTTATTCCGAAGATGATTGGAAAAATGCTTTCTCCATCGGTGATTGCCATTTGGTATCTTGATGACGGATCGCTTAAATCGAATACCCATCGAACATACATTATCCATACCTATGGATATACGAAATCTGATTTGCGGAGAGTGCAGGATGCACTCCTGAAGCGCTTTGACATACACACAAATCTTCATCGTCAAAATAAGAACGGAAAAGTATACTGGAGAATGTATGTCATGTCGGAGTCGGCTTGGACATTTCAGAAATTGATCGAGCCGATTATCAAACACATTCCATCAATGCAATATAAATTAGGGAACACACATGCCCAAAAAGTAACGGAGGGGCTTAAAGGTTGGCTTAGGACGAATGGAAACCGTCCATGACGTGTAAAGGCACAAGCCAGCTTAACTCTAAGGCGGACATGCCGAGGAGATACGAAAGTATAACTTAGTGATCCGATGGCTATAGTACTTATTTACATTCAGGGGTAACTCTGAATGTGAGTATGTATTTCTTACTAGAATAAGGCCAAAGCTCAACGGATAAAAGCTACCCCGGGGATAACAGGCTAGTCGCTTCCAAGAGTCCATATCGACGAAGCGGATCGGCACCTCGATGTCGGCTCACCCTATCCTGGGACTGGAGAAGGCCCCAAAGGTTTGGCTGTTCGCCAATTAAAAGGGTACGCGAGCTGGGTTCAAACCGTTAAGAAACGAGATTTATGAATCTTGATTTATGATTTAAGACTTATGATCAGTTTTTTAACAGTTTGAACCCGAGGAATGACATCAATAACGGCGGCGTTCCGCAGTAACGCGGAATGTGAAGTTAACTTATATCGGTAAAATCCTTTTGACATTTTCCATAAATGTTTCTAGAGACAATACCGAGGGAAGAAAAACATTACTATCTTTAAACCACAAAAATTATGGCAATCGAAAACAATGAAAGCAACCCATCATACCAAACACAAAAGGCAGAGAAAATAGAAGAGATTGGAGTTTTACTTCAAGATCTGTCGCATAGCCTTTCGTATAAAGATGGAAAATTGCATCAATTTAACCTATTTGACCTTCAAGAAATTGAAAGTCGCCTAAAGGCCCTCATAAAAGAAGCGAATGAGGGAAGAATAAAAGACTAGATGGTAATGTTTTATCACCCGTAGAGACTACACGTTAACCTCCCAATGAAAATTTGCATCCGCAAATTGAATCGGGATGATGATATAGTCCAATGCACATAGTAATATGTGGTAGACATGCGTGAGACAGGTTGGTCTCCTATCTACTGCAGGCGCAAGATACTTGAGAGGAGTCGTCCTTTGTACGAGAGGATCAGGATGAACGAACCTCTGGTCTATCGGCTGTTCCGCCAGGAGCACTGCCGAGTAGCTATGTTCGGAAGGGATAACCGCTGAAAGCATCTAAGTGGGAAGCCCACCTCAAGATAAGGTATCATAGATCCGTGAGAGATGATCACGTTGATAGGCCGTAGGTGTACGCGCAGTAATGCGTTCAGCCGAGCGGTACTAATAGATCATTTTTTACCTGCTCTATACTAAGTTTGGTAAGTAAGAATATACTATAATTTTTTCAACGCCTCTGTTTTGCTTTTATATTTCTGATCCCACCGCCAGCCCGATTGAAAAAATTATAGTATATTCTTGATGGGGATGGGGGATTGCTGAAATGAATAGTCAGATAGTAGGTTTTTGCTATTAGGGGAATAATCATTTAATTTTATGTCGCAAGAAGCACAAAAACCAGAGCCAAAGTTCGAAAGGGGCAAGGATAAGGTCGTCTCCGGTTATAGGAGGCATATATTGACTGAAGTTGCTCAAAAAAATCATGAGCGCGCCGATTTACTTGAGAAAAAAAGGAAAATTCTTGAAAAACTTTCTCCGGTGGAGCGAGACATGCTTGAGAAAATTGACATGGAACTGAATGCGTTGAGAAAGGAGGAATAAATACTATATTGAAGGAAGATTTGCAAAATCTTAAAAATTAACAAAAAAACTTTATGCCAGAAGCAATGCCGATGCCCCAAAAAGGCGTCAATCCGGAAAAATTAAAGAAGCTAGAAGAAGCAAAAAAGGCGCTTGAGGGTTTTAAGCGTGAGGGCTGGCCGGCCGAAGTGGTTGAGGAGGAAGAGGCCGGAGTGAAGGCGCTTGAAGACGATATTAAAAAAGAGCAAAAATAGGCCTGAGATTTCTTTCAAAAATTTTGATTTGCTCGTGTTTAATCTATGTGTGCACCACCTCTTCCCATTCCGAACAGAGAAGTGAAAGCACTTAGATCCGATGATACTTGGTGTAAATCAACGCCCGGGAAAGTAGGATACGCGGGCATATCAAAATTTTTGAAAGGAATGAAAAAGCTATGGAATACATAATTTTCACATTTTTAAAAGAAATGGCGCCGCGAGACTATCGCGGGGTTTGGCATATTTCTTTTTGCCGCGGAAATTATGATTTGAAATTATTTTTTTAAGTTTTTAGTATTTTTTCGAAACATAATTCCCGCGGCAAACTGTCGCGGGAATTTTAGTTAAAGTTCTTTAACAAAAAGGAGGGGTATGATGAAAAAAACAGTAGAGAATGCATTACCGTTTACTAACGGCAAGTTTGAGTTGAATCAGGAACAGATGGGAAAAGCGAAAGCGTGGCTTCTGGAGCATACGAAAACATGCACTTGAGCCTTGATGACGATTCGTATGACGGAATTGGGAGGTAGCAATGCTCACCGGCAAAAAAGTACGGCTTCGTGCGATAGACATAAAAAAAGACGCAGAACTCTTCACCGAATGGATAAATGATTATGAGGTGGTGAAATTTCTTGGGCGTCCGTTTAAGTCGATTAGTCCGGATGAAGAAAGGCGAATTCTCAAAGGACTGCTTCTCAAGAAAGATACTGTGCTTTTTGCCGTCGAAACGCTTGACGGCGGGAACCTCATCGGGTCAATTTCTCTTATGGGAATTAATCATTTTGACGGAACTGCAATTACGGGAACGCTGATAGGGGACAAACAGTACTGGCGAAAGGGTTTTGCAACAGATGCGAAAATGGTGTTGCTCAATTACGCTTTTACGGTTCTCAATCTTCGGCGTATTTCGACGCGGGTTGTCGCAGATAACATTGCGAGTGTCCGCGTTCAGGAAAAATGCGGATACACGCGCGAAGGGGTATGGAGAAAAGAAGTCTATACTGACGGTAAGTATCGCGATGTAGTTCTTCTTGCGGTATTTCGTAATGGATGGATGAAACAATGGCGGGAATATATACGAAAAGCGGACTAATTTCCGCTTTTTGATTTGATAAAGTAATTTAAAAGTGCTACTACTTATTCACTGATCTTTTAAACACCAAGGATCGCCAGCAGTGATTTCCTCCGCTTATTCTGCCGAAAAAGTTGTATCCTGCGGTAACGGCCACTTCAGAATGTCTATCCATGACGGTACATATCAACTGCACGAAGGAGCATACGGAGAATTTAAATTCTATCAAAAAATTGCAAAGGAGTCCGGCGGACCCGTTCTTGATCTTGCAACGGGCGGCGGCCGCATCTGCATTACATTGGCAAAAGCAGGAATTACATGTGTAGGGATGGACGCATCTCCCCATAGTCTCGTGATTGCAAAAAAGGCAGTAGCTGAACTCCCACAGGAGCTTAGAGGAAAAGCATCATTTATCGAAGGGGATATGTGCGATTTTAATTTTCCCGGGCGCTTTCCTCTCATCATAAATGCGTTTGAAAGTTTTTGGTTTATTTTAAGGATGGCGGCAATAAAAGACCTTGGTATAAACGAGTACGAGTGGTGGCTAGGCAACGAACAGCAAAAAGATAATGAAGTATTCATGCTCATCTACCAGAAGGCGGAGTCTTGCATTCGCTCGATTATGCGTTCCCTCGCGCCTCGCGGAAAATTCATAATTGATGGTCCCATCTCGCATTTACTTTTTCAGGAAGAGAAAAAAGAAGTTGCGCATGCGTGGTGGTTAGACATGGCGGATACGTATAAATTTTCAGTGCGATTTGCTGACTATAATGATTTAAATAAAAGCGTTTTTGATTTAAATGCGCTTCACAGGCCCGATGTAGTAATAGGACAAAAGATATAGGCAGTTCACACTTCTTTGTCCCGGCAATAATTTATAAAGAGCGGACTACCCGCTCTTTTTTGTTCGTGCGGTAGTTTTGTTACCATAAAAAAGAGGCCATGCGGCCTCGGAATGGTTCGGCCGAAGTTAATTTTCAGCCGGATTATCGATTGGGTTGAATGATTCTTTTTTCTCGCACAAATTCAGGATAAGCGGAATGCCGATAAATAGAGCAAATGGAACTGCAAGAATTAAGGTGCCGAGGTATTCACTCATAGGTGCTCCAGGCGGTATTGCGTGGGTAGGACATGCTAATCTTACTCTATTTGCCTGTTTTTGTCAATAAAAAAATATTTTTTGATTTTATCATTTATTCATGGCACAGTTATTACAAGAACTTTGAAACAAGGGGCAGGCAAATGAAGCCCGAAATCCCGTCGGCATATTCTGCGGAAAAAACAAAGAATTCAAACGGCTATCTTAGCGACACGCTTCGGCCGACTGAAAGAAGGAAAGGAGAGTTTGCTTTTTGGGTGAGGGAGGTCCAGCACTCCGGCGGACCGGTGCTTGAGCTTGCTTCAGGTGCGGGGCGAATTCTTACGGTGCTTGCGGAGGCCGGTGTTGACGTCTATGGGCTGGAAGCTTCTTCGGAGATGATTGAGCTTGGAAAAAGGGCTATGCACGCGTTACCCGTCGAAACCAAACAGCACATCCGGGTGGTTCAGGCGGACATGCGCGTTTTCACATTCGTGCGGAAGTTTCCTCTCGTCATTATTCCTTTCACAAGTTTTTGGTATAACTTTAAAAATGCTGCGATTGACGATATTGGATGGGATTTTGAAACTTCTGAGAAAAGCGAAAAAGAATTTCAGGAACACATTGAGCGTCAGGCTGAAAACTGTCTGTCTTCAATAGTCGGCGCGCTTGCGCCGAGCGGAAGGTTTATAATTGATAATCCCTTTTACACTACGCATTGGCAAAAAGAGAACGGCCGCGATAAACGGGACCACTGCAGGCGTTGGTGGAGCAGGATGGTAGAACGATTCGGATTTGATGTTTACATACGGAAGCCCTTTGATTTTCCGGATGATATAATTCCTGTTCTTGAGGGAATAAAGAAATAAATTTCATATATAAGAGGAGCGGTTCACTCGCTCTTTTTTCTTGTTGAAGTTTTATTCCGGTTGATATAGTATTCACATGGCTCTTTTGTTAAGCATACGGTGCACCAAATGAAGTGGAAACATATTCCAGCAGATCCGAGTTCCCCCAGCCCGTTTGATCGTGTTGCCGATTACTACATAGTGGAAGATTATGATATGGCCGCTATCCCTAAACCAAGCCCCGAATTTCTTCGCGAAGTTGAGAAGAGCGATGAGGAAACAAAAGAAATTTTTAGGAAACTCGGCATCATTAAATAGAGAAAAAGAGCCCCGATGGCCATCGGGGCTCTTTATTTTTTTTCCGGTTCTTTGCCGGAGCGGTTATGGCCCTTCAGTTCGTCAAGCGTAAAGCACTCATTCTGCCATAGAATCGCCTGAACGAACCCAAGCCAGCGCATCGCTTTTTCGCGCTCGTCCGCAAGTATTAAATTTTCCATCTCGTCGAGCATCGCGCGGCAATGCATCATGGCGGTTCGCTTTGAATAGCACGGATGGTCGTGCGGCGCTTCCGATTTAGGAATAAGTCGTGACTCGAGCAAGTGCCGGTAGGCCTTTACCAGGAAAAGATATTGTCCTGTGGTCATACGCCTCTCCGATTAAGCATATGAAGGTGCTATGTAAAGTTTATCGAAAGGAAATTGTTCTGTCAAAACAAAAAAGAGCGATTCATTCGCTCTTTAAAATGTGTCTACCACTGTTTCTTTGTGAGTTAGCCCCATGTCGCAGTGAACTGATATTCCGTATATGGGCGATAGTATTCGTCGCTTCCCGGTGAGTGTTCGTGCTCTCTTGTTTCGAGGCGAAGCTTGCTTTGCGCTTTTCGGTAGTCGCCCGCGATGTGTCGGCATGCCTGTCTCCAGCCATCAAGATACTCCGGGTCTCCATTGCTTGTGAATGAGGAAATAACCACGCTGTTTCTTCCCTCCGCAGCCGCCTCTCGGGTTTTTGGACCGATCGTTTTGTGAATGTCCGGGGTGATCTTTTCAGTGATCGCATCGACTCGTGCTTGGCGGTCTCTCGAGTTTTTTTCTTTCTCGGCGGTTTTACCGGCTTCAAAACTCTTAGTGAGGCTAACCAGTTCGTCCGTGTCAACGAGTTCGGGCCTTTCGGGCGTGTCCATTTTTTCTCCGCATTTTAAAGAATCGTCTCAAAAGGAGTATACTCGAACCCGAACATTTTTGCAAGGCCTTTTGACGTGATTGTGCCCTTATTTACTTACCAGACCTAGCCTGGTATTTTTCCCATGCCCTGCGGGATCTCCAGTCCATGACGGCGTGGTACGCCGTCAATACCCCGACAAACACCATCATGGGGAGAAAGAGAAGTGAGGTTATAAGTACGTTCATTTTCCCGTTAGTATTATAAATGCAATAAGAAACTTTTTTTTCGCTCCAGTTCTTCATCCCAATTTTTATAAACAGAAACAGTGTTACCCAACTCCCCAGAAAAATTCCAAGAGTGACCAGCAATAGTGCGTTAAGCAAGACATTTCTCCTTTCTAGAGAAGCGTATCGATGGGAGTGTATTCAAGCCCGAACGTTTTTGCAAGGCCTTTTGACGTGACTGTGCCTTCATAAATTGAAACAGAGTTCCGCAGGGCGGGACATTCTTTTAGGGCGCCGACAAAACCGTGACGGATACTTTCAAGCATGAATGGCTTCACCGACTCCGAAAAAATCGGCGCGGACCGTTCTCCAACGCCCCCCGGAATGTTCGGGATGCCGAAATACTTAACGCCTTCAAGCTCGACATACGGGTTCTCATGCGAGGTGGCGCGGGAAAATTCGCATGCTCCTCCCTGGTCGATGGAAACGTCGACAATGCTTGAGTCTTTCGGGAAATACTTCAGCATCTCGGTTGTAACCACGACAGGCGCCCTATTTTCCGGCGAGTAAGGCGCCAAAACCAAAAGAATGGGATGCGGCTTTGAGTGCTGAAGCGGATAGTGTTTGAGATACATTTTGGAGATGACGCCCGAAAGCATTCCCTTAGGATTGCCATCCGAATGCACGAAGCGGAATTCTGTTGGAGTATTCGGCATTAAAATCAACTTGGTCAAAGAATCAATTGCGGTAACCGGAAGGCAGAATTCGTCGCGGGCGACGCGGTGCGCCGCCTTGCCGACGTTTCCGTATCCGACGATAACGACTTCCGGCTTTTCCCCCGACAGCTTGCGCCTCATGGCGAGCCGAATCGCTTCTTCTCCGGCGACGACACTCATTCCCCGAAGCACAGGGCGCGTTCCGTCTTGCTCCACGATGTCTTCAAGCGAGAGATATGTTGCCTGACGCTCAATCGTTCTTTTTGTAAGCCACTCGTTCGAAGCAAGATGTCCGAATCCGACAACCGGCGTTCTAGGGGAAAGGAGTCTATCCGACTCTTCCTTCAAAACCTCCTTGACCTTAAGGACAATAAATTTCTCGACGGGTAGCGTGTGATAAAAACTGATTGCATCTGTGAATCGAATCGGGTCAACAACGGCTGCTCCGGCTTGCCTATACGTACGGTCAAGAAATCCAGCCGCAGTACCAGCACTCGCCTCAACATAAACCTTAGCGCCTGCTTCTACATACTCGTAGGCATGTTCGGGGGTCGCGCCGACGCGTTCCTCACCCTGCTTCTTTTCCTTAGGGACAAAGACAATCATACAGGCCTCGTTTTCAAAGTGCAGTTTGGTGAATAAATTATACTGTGAATAGCAAAAAAGTCAACCTTTTTAGGGATTAAATTTTTTTCCGTGCCTATGTAAAAAGAGAGCCAAGGCGCCTGCCTGTTGGCAGATAGGTTTGCCTGTCGCAGGCAGGGCTTCTCTCCTTATGACAGCATTTGCGACACATTTCGGGCGACCTCCGGAAGGATTGATGATTTTGGAAAAACTCCGTCATATTGTATGATTATAGAGGCGAAATTTAATACCAGTGGAATACAGAACAATACGACAAACCACTCTTATCCTCATTCCGTTCACCATTCTTTTGGCGGCTATTATCTATGTTTATTACCGGGCCCAGCCTTCGCCGACATGCTTTGATAAGGTCAAAAACCAGGACGAAACAGGAATAGACTGCGGAGGCTCGTGCATGAATTGCGCTCTCAAGACCAAACAGCCGCTCAAGGTATTTTACGTTAAATTCGATGAGGTGTCGCAGGGACTGTATGATGTCGTGGCTGAAGTGCGGAATCCGAACATCAAGCTTTCAGCGGCAGTAATTCCTTATGAGATAACCCTTCGGGACAAGAGCGGGTTTACAATCGAAAAAATCAGCGGGTCTTCATATATATACCCGCTTGAAACTGTCCATGTTATAGAAGCCGGTATCCGGGCAAAACGGACGGTTGCCAAAGTTGAATTCAAGATTACCGACAGTAGTGTTATGTGGGATGTGAGAGAAGACATAAAGGTTCCGGATCTTATCGGCGGAGACAAGGAAGTTTTGAAGGAGGCTCGTCCGGATGGTTCGGTCATTACGATTTTGAACGCCAAGATATTTAACCGCAGTATTCTCGACTATGACGCTATTGAGGTTGCGGTTTTAATAACGGACGCAGAGCAAAACGTCATTGCCGTAAGCAAGACCGTCATTGCAAAAGTCAGAGGAGGCGAGTTTTCTCCAATTGTGTTTAGCTGGCAGGGAGACGTTCCGATAGACATAAACAAGGCTATTATCGAACCCCGTCTGAATTTACTGAAAAAGTAGGGCATGGTTGCGGGTAGCATATTCCTATGGTTTTATATTATATAAAAAAACTCGATTGGCTCCTTTGTGGCCTCGTCGGGCTTCTCGTTGTGATAAGCCTGATATCACTGTGGAGCCTTTCATTGAGGTCAGAATCTCTTTTTTACAAACAAATAATCTGGATAGCGACCGGTTTTATTGTTTGTTTTGCGGCATCAACCTTTGATTATCGCGTTTTTAAAGACCACGGCGGCGTAATTTTGCTTTTGTATGCGATACTTGTGTTATCGCTCATTGTCCTTTTTATGCTTGGAGTAGAAACGCGCGGCGTCGTCAGCTGGTTTCATGTAAAAGGAATTACGCTTCAACCGGTCGAACCGGTAAAGCTTATTCTCGTCATTCTTCTCGCAAAATATTTTTCTAAGCGTCACATTGAAATACAACAGATGCGCCATCTCTTTATCTCGGGATTTTACGCCTTTGTTCCTTTCGGGCTTGTGATGATGCAACCGGATTTGGGGTCTGCCGCCATTCTTATGATGATCTGGATTTCGAGCACTCTGTTCTCCGGGATAAAGTTTTCACACTTTGCTTCTCTCATTCTTATATTTGCGCTCCTTGCAGGAGTCGGCTGGACGACTGTCCTTAAGCCGTATCAAAAGGAGCGCATAATTTCGTTCCTTAATCCGTATGCCGACCCAAGGGGTGCCGGATATAATACGATTCAGTCGCTTATAGCCGTAGGCTCCGGAGGTGTCTGGGGGAAAGGAATAGGGCAGGGTTCACAAAGCCACCTTTTATTTTTGCCGGAGGCGGAAACGGATTTCATTTTTGCGGCATTTGCCGAAGAGTGGGGGCTTGTCGGCAACACGTTTCTCTTATTAATTTACGCCTGTCTCATGTTCCGGATGCTTAAAATCGGAAGGGAGTCGGAGAATAATTTTGCGAAGCTCTTTGTTCTGGGGTTCGTAACGCTTATTTTTGCTCAAATAGTGATTCACATAGGAATGAACACGGCATTGTTTCCGATAACCGGGATCACGTTGCCGTTCGTAAGCTACGGCGGTTCAAGTTTTGTAACGCTCATGGCGGGGCTTGGCATCATTCAAAGTATCCACATCTACTCTCGGAAAGAAGTTTCCCAAAAAGGGAGTGCTTCTGCGATTAGTTAATAACTATTCTTTTTCTTTAAGATACTCCTCGCTATAATGTATATATGATTTACCTCGCAACAGACCACGCAGGATTCGAGTTAAAAGAGATGCTGAAACAGTATCTTCTCGAGCTTAACTACGAAGTAAAAGACTTCGGGGCTTTTGAGCTTGATATTGATGACGACTATCCGGATTTTATCAGGCTTGCGGCAGAGGCGGTATCCAAAAATCCGAAAGACAAAGCGGTTATTCTCGGCGGCTCGGGTCAGGGGGAGGCAATCGTCGCGAACCGCTACAAGGGGGTGCGCGCAGTTGTCTATTATGGCGGCTCGTCAAAAGTGTTGACTCTCTCCAGGGTGCATAATGATTCAAATGTTCTTTCGCTCGGAGCCAGGTTCCTTACAGAGGCAAAAGCAAAAAGAGCAGTAAAGATCTGGCTTGAAACAGAATTTCAGAACGAGGAGCGGCACATGAGGAGGAT
>MHQP01000024.1 GCA_001820685.1 Candidatus Sungbacteria bacterium RIFCSPLOWO2_01_FULL_47_32
CAGTAATTTTTGCTTGCTCTTTTGCTTGCGTTTCTTCTTTATTTAACTCGGTTAAAACCCTCTCCGTGTCGTGGCTCGACAAAGAAACTTTTTGGAGAAACAATTTGATCTGCCTATACAATTCTTCCTGCCGCAAAAAGTGCTTTTCTGGGCAAGGTCCTTTCTTTTTGGTGCAACGATAGTAAATATATTCTCTGCCACTTGGCTTGATTTTCTTCTCCGCGGTTATTGCCGCCGAACAGGGACACTTCATAAGTCCGAGAAAATCAAAATTATGTTTCTTCACTTTTTGCGGCTTGCCTTTCTCTCGCATAATTTCTTGGACTTTATCAAAAAGTTTCTTTGAAATGAGCGGTTCGTGAGTTGCCTCGTGGATTTCACCTTTGTATTTCATAAGCCCAATGTAGAAAACACTCTGTAGTATTTTGTGGATTTGAGAAATAGCAATGTCCTGCCCCAAATTGCTTTTGAGATTTACTCGTTTGCACCACTCGGCTAATTCTCGTAAATTGTAGTTTTCGGTGGCGTAGAGTTCAAAAATCTTTTTCACTTTCTGGGCTTTTTCTCTGTCAACATCAATTCCTCTAGTTTTTGGATTATTGAGATAGCCGAGTGGTGCTTTGCTTGGCCAAACACCATTTCGAACTTTTTGGCGCATACCTCGCGTTACATTTTCTCGCAGAGAGTCCACGTAGTATTTTGATTGCCCAAAAGCAATTTGGAGCATAAAAAGTCCTTGTGGTGTTGGTTCAAACCAGAATGTCGGAAACTTCAATGACTTAATCAAGCCGCGATCAATCATGTGGATTATTTTCCCACCATCCACAGAATTTCTTGCAAGACGGTCGGGATTCCACGAGAGTATGCCTTCTGCCTTTCCTTTTTCAATCAATGACAACATTTCTGCGAATTTAATTCGTCCGGGTTCTTTTGCGGTTTTGGCCTCGCAAAGCGAGGCGACAATTTCAAGTTTTTCTTTGGCGGCAAACTGGCGCAACTCAAAGAGTTGCGCCTCAATCGAGAGAATCTGACGGTCTTCATCTTCGGTGGATTTTCTGACGTAAATTATGTATCTCATATTCGTAAAAATTTTCTTTTCCCAAAAGCAGAATCGCCAACTTATTTTTTCGCCCAAAATTCAATACGAATTGGTCGCCGAGCGAAGCGAGGCGGCTTCCAAATCCTTGCCCTTTTCTAAAATGTGGACCCGAGGAGAATCGAACTCCTGCCTCAGCAATGCGAATGCTGCGTAATACCACTTTACTACGGGCCCACCAGAACTATCGAGGATCCTCGATTTATCCTAAATTTTGAAATGTTTTATCATTCGTTCAATTGCGCTTCTCTTCTTCCAAGACTTTATTTGTTTCTCTTTGCATCGGGCATCTGCTAAACCATAGAACGCTTCATAATATATGACTTCCCAAGGAATAATCTTTTTGTTGATTTTACCAATCCCTTGTTGTGCAGCCTTAAACGTATTTCGATATTTTCACAACTCCCAATATAAAAAGATTTATTCCGTTTCGATTATAAAATATAGACGTAAAACATTTCAAAATTTGATAAATCGGGACGAATGCCGCGTAATACCACTTTATGCCGATTTTCTCTCTGGCTTTGCCAGAGCAAGAAAATCGAGCATCTCCCGATTTTCAATTAATTTACAATAAAGAAATCGAGGATCCACGATGGTAAAGCCGTCGGGACTCGATTTTGCATCTCCGCACAGCAGAGACAAAATCGGGACTATGAGCCCCCATAATTTCTAACGTGGTGAAAATGCCGCGCTCGGCCCAGCACTAGGCTTTGCTCTGGTGCCGGGGTAATACCAGTCTCTTTTTTGGCAATCCGAGCCAAAAAGATTACTATAAGGATAGCGGAAAACGATAAAAAAATCCATATGGCTAGTATTAACGACATCCCGAAAGGAAAGGGCAAAATTGTGAACATCGGAGGCAAAGACACCGCCGTTTTTAACGACAACGGAACCGTTAAAGCGTTTTACACAAAATGCCCCCACGCTGAATGCCATGTTAATTGGAATGATAAAGAAAATACGTGGGACTGCCCGTGCCACGGTTCGCGCTTTGAGAACGACGGCACTCTCAAAAAAGGCCCTTCAACGCAAGGGCTTTACCCCATGGACATAAAAATGGATGGCGGCGAAATTACAAGATGAAAAATTACAAAAAATAAAAAAACGCCCTGATGTTATTGGGGCGTTTTCATTTCTTCAAGCTCCTTAATTATTTTATCGAGAGCTTCTTTAGAATTTTGAGCTCCGGTTACAGGACGCCCGACGACGATATAGTCTGCGCCCGCTTGAGCCGCATCAGCCGGAGTGGCGATCCGTTTTTGGTCGTCTTCTGCGACCTCCATACCCAACGGGCGAATTCCGGGAGAAATTACCTTAAGGGCATTGCTTCCCGGACACTTCCGGAGCAGTTTCATGTCGCAGGGAGAACAAACAATCCCATACGCGCGCGACACAACGCTTTGGAAAACAGCTTTTTTGAATGTGCTTTTGGAAAAATTTTCGTTTGATGTGAGAACGCTTATGCCGACAAGATTGCTTTGTCCAGCCGCTTTTTGAGCAGCAAGAAGCATTGCCATGTCGGCTGACGCGTGAATGCTGATGAAATCGGCTCCGGCACGCGAAAGTTTTTTCACGGAGTTAAAAACCGTGTTCGGCGTGTCATGAAGCTTTGCGTCGGCAAATACGTGACCATATTTTTTCAGGCGCGTAATGATTAAACCCCCCGCTTCAAGCAAAAGATCGTTCACCTTAAAGCCCCACGCCTTGCCTGTAAGAAGCCGAGCCATGTGTAAAGCTTCATTTACCTCCATACCATCAAGCGCAATAATGATTTCCGGTTTATTGTCAGCCATCCGCTCGTCCTCTAAGCGAGGGGAATGCGCGACTCGCGCACGAGCACCGGCTCGCTGTTGACGCAGTCAACATTAAACTCATCGATTGCAAGGTCCTGCTTCAAAACTTCGCTCCAAATAATTTTTGCAACACCCGCAGGGTCCATGAATTTTGACGTATCCGTTTTCATTCCGTTGAAAAGATTCGTTTTCATCCCGGAAGGATGCACAATGGTTACTTTTGACCCGGGCAAGTCGCGCATGAGCTCAAGCCCAAGCGAGCGCATGAACTGGGACTGATATGCTTTCGTCCCGCAATAGACCGCTTCGTCCGCCCGCGCCCTCCATGAAGAAGTCGAGGAAACGGCAACGATATGAACGGGCAGATTCAGGCTCTTTTTGCGGCGGATGAGAGACTCGATTATCTTCGTCGGAGACACAACATTCACTTCGATAACCTTTTTGGGGTCGCACATGTCCGTAATGGAAGCGCGCTCGAACATCGCCGCATTCCAGAAGAAATATTTCGCATACGGAATGATATAAGATTCTTCGATATATTGGCAAAGAGCATACACCCGGTGCTTATCAGCAAGGTCCACATACACATGGGAGTCGCCCGTAAATTCAAGCGATTTTGACCTTCCCAACAGCATCGGCTTCACGTCATTTCGCTCGGACTCCCGCGCAAGCTCAAGCCCAAGTCCCGATGTTCCGCCGAGTATCAGTGCGACTGTCTGGCTTCCAGCAACCATTGTTCCCTCGATGTATATGAAGATAAGTAGGATACTAAGATTTGTTGCATACTTTTATTCTTTTTTCAACCCCCTCCGTGCCAGTTCTTCGAAAACAGCCCTGTTAAAGTCAACTTTCTTTCCGAGTGTCTGCGCGATAACAAACAGGCTTCGGAATGCCTCGACAACTTCTGGGTTATGGATAAAGATTGCCGTATCCTGGCTTACGATAACAATAACAAGCGTATTTCGAAAACAAAATATTTCAGCATCAAAGTTCATCAAATGATCCGGAAGGATGGTAAGAACAACAAGACGCCCGGCCTGTCCTTTTAAAAGTTCGAGGTCAATTGTTTCAATAAGCTGAAAGAGTTTCTCGCTTTCTACCGCTTCGTAAATAACCTCTGTTTTTTTATGCTTTGCGAGCCATTCAAGCATATAGCTCTTTCGAAATCGCCTTAGTTTTGACGGTTGAGAAAAGTTTCCCTCTATCGAATAGACGCGTTCTCCTCTTCTAAGTTTTAAAATATCGTCGTATGCTTTTTTTATCCCATCAATACTTTTGTAAAAGAGGATATCAGCCGTTCGAATATGTCCAGCAAGACTTCCTTTGAGCGCCTCAAGAAGAGGAACCGCCTCTTCCAATCCTTTTATGGTTTCTTTTGCCTGCTTATATATTTCTTTCGGTTCGCTTGCTTCCCACTCTTGGTGATTCCCAATACGGAGAATTCGAACGAACCCGCGCTTAAGGAGTTTTTCGAGAATAGGATAAAGTGAAGTTCTTGGAAACCCGGATTTTTTGCCAAGAGTGCTTACCTTTGCCCTCTCAAGCTTCAATAGTGTGAGATAAACTCCCCCTTCTTTTTCGGTCAATCCAAATTCTTCAAATAGTTTTGGAGATGCATCCATATGCTTTAATATTATAATATGACGATATTTTAGTCAACTTAATTCATTATATAATACTGATTTTACTATACATTATGATATTATGTATAAATAATATATAAAACTGTGTCAATATATTATTTTTCCTTTATAATGATAGCATAGAACATTAAAAACTAGTGCAGGGGAACTCCTTGATTTTCTGCGGTCCGGCGAGAGAGCGCACATACGAAGAAAAAATTAGTGATGGCGTTACGCTGATTCTCGACAATCACATTCTTGCCTTCGTCGATTACCTTTGTAAAACTACGCATGCCAATTGGAAATTTCTCCGCACCGGCGAAAAAGAGAGGGGACTCAACGTCTGCAACCTTTCAATTGAGTTGAAATATGATAAATCTTTTTTACTTCGCGCGGAACTTTTCTCCGATAAAGATCCTATAGTTTCAATTGTTATCGGAGGTAAAATTTTTAACAAAAGCCTCTATGCATCGGACTTTGAATGTTCCCGCTATTGCCAGAGCGGAAGCGTGTTAAAGAAATTAGAAAAGCTCTATTGGAAACTTCTGGCAGAAAAAGAGGGAAAAGTCTTACGAATACGAAAACAGCGAAAAAGCGATCTTGGAAAATGCACAAAAGAAAAACACGAAATGGAACTAGACACGATAAGAGAAAAAGTAAGGGTTGCACTTAAGGTCGAAGCTGATTCAGCCGAAAGAAGTAGCATAGGATATGATGACTATGACGACTTTGATTTTATAACCACCGAAGATGACAACGACGAAGAGGAGGACACAGATGAGTAAGAGAGAGAAGCACGAAAAGCCCAATGAAGATCTTCTCGTAAAACTCCGAAGCGGCCAGCTCATTTCGTGGCGTGGCACAGACGAGTATGGTTTCCCCGACCGACGGTATGGCGTCGTGCGGTTGGTAGAAGAAAATGTGATTCAGATTTTTGACGGAGGAAAGTTGATTTCTTTTTCAAAGCAAGAACTAAAAACACAAAAGGTTCGTTCGCTCACTCCGAACAATGCCGTAAAGACATTGAATGACCGTGTTTCTACCAATACACTCTCGAGCATGCTTTCCCAGGCCCGCTCGGAGAGCTACAGCGAAGGCGAAAGTAGGGCTGAAGCTGAATATTCAAGGGCAAGATCGGAAGCATATGAGAGACTCCCTCAAGAGGAGAAAAACCGCATACGCTGGGAGCAGGAAAGAGCATCCGACAGGCTTGTGAACTAACAGACACCGAAAAGGAGACGGCAAAAATGAACAAAAAGAATTCGGCAAAAAGTTTTTCTGAAGAACTCCGACATCTAGAGAAAATTGCAAAAAAGATGATGGCGTGCAAAGCGGCTGCTGAAGAGAAGGAGCGTTTACAAAGAATAGACAGCACCATAAATGGTTATTTGTCAGAGCTGTGTCTCACAGAAAAAAGGTTGAAGGAAAAAATGCTCAAAGCGGCCTCTCGAGGCAAAAAAGAAGCTTTTTTCACAACATTTGAAGAAAACAGCTGGGTATTCTTGCCTCATTGTCTTGAGGCGCTTAACAGAGAACTAGCCAATCGGCAGGAGATGTTTAGTAAGACACTCGGAACTCCAGTCACTTTGTTTCTTGAGTCTTTTGATCCCTACTCACCTGCTCGCATTTGCGCGAAATGGAAGGTGTAAAAAGAGGCCGCCGAGAATTATCTCGGCGGTTATTTTTTATTTGGGCGGATGATAGTATTTTTTACCTTTATTTATCCTCTGACAAAGCTCCTTCAATTTTTTCGGGACGCGCGGCCCAAACCATCTCAAAAATTTGGCGGAGGGTACGCGCAACATCGGGATTTTCCATATAAACGCCTTGCATATACCGGAGAGAAAAAATCTGAATAAAATCGTCGCCGATCTCGATTGAGCATTCGCTCGAGTAGTCTTTCATATTCAAGTATTTAAATACATGACCGAAGTATTCAGTGCGTTTTCTATACCACTCAAGAGACGGGTCGTCCGGAGTAAGCCCGCGCACGGTAATACCGTTTTTCTTGCAATCCTCATTCCACTGATGGAAAAATTCATTCATCTCGGACGAAATATTTTCGGTCTCGCGCGCATAAAATCCCAATATTTCTTTTCCTGCCATTTTTTTATTTATTCCGCTAAGCATGCGTTTCACGTTCTGCTCGCCTTCATAATACAGCGTCTTAAACTTCGGGCCGGTTTTATCGGCCATTGCCATAAGTTCCGGCAATATGGTTTTTGAGAGAGCGAACCGCTCTTCTGCTTCGGCAAAAAACTCATCGGGTGGCTTTGCTTCATATAACTTCTTTCGTGCCCGTGGTATTTTTACTGCCATTCCCTTGTCAATAAGATTTTCAAGAATTACATATGCCGTCGGCCGTTTAATGCCGCTTTCATCGGCAACTGACTGTGCGGAACCGCGTCCCAGCTGAACAAGGGCTATGTAAACCTTAGCCTCTTTTTCCGCTAACCCTAAATTTTTAAGTCCTTCTTCAATTTTCATAATTTGTCTAAATTTTTTTAAAAATTTAGGTATAAATTATGAACCCCGCATCAATTTTTAATACAAGCCACTCTTAGCTTTTTGTAAGCCGCAGCCGAACTCTGCTCGGCGGAGGTGGTACCGCGAGAACTACTCATGCAAACCACTAACGCATTTTCGGAATTTGGTGCTGGGGTCATACCCATACATTTAGTATATTCTCACTTAAATAATTTGTCAATAATTTTGACAAATAAAAGTAAAATATTAAAAATAGTTAGTAAAATCTATATAAAAATGCACTTTTCACTATATTATCATAAGTATAATTATTGACAGATATGGCATCTGGTGGTATGATAAGTCTAGAATATTGCAACAAGTGAGGAAAGAACATGCCCTGGCCGTTTCGAAGCGACAGTGACTATGTTTTTTACACCCTTGAGTGTTCTGTGAAAGAGATGTATTTGATGGAAGTTTTCAAAAAACTTGGTCGCCGAGAATATAAGCTGAGATATTGCGGAAAGAGTGCTGATGGGCTCGCATTCGAATTAGAAACAGATATTGGCGGCACCCTTACAGAGGCCAAGAAATTCGTTCTCCCAATATCACAAAGAGCATTAATCGGGAAAGCTGTGCTCATAGAGGTCTCACACAGGGCATATAGTAGCGGGGGTTCTCGCAATGAAAGAGGACAAAGGATAGAAATCTAAGGTTGTGCAGAATATCTGACCGAACAATTTCACGCTTTGTCCTCCAAGCCCCGACCGTGGGCGAGGATCTCGAGAGGCGGGGTTTGCTTCCCCGCTCTGGTGTCCTGCCGGATACCTACTCGAGAAACCGTGACCCCGGGGCGGGGGCGGAATCGGATCCGCGGCAAGCGGATAGTGGAGTGGGGCGTTACGGGGGCGCCTCGCCATGAAACCGATAAGGGACCAGAAGTACGTTGCCCTATTTTAACCGGCCGAATGAAAAACATTCGGCCCCTACCAAAGTTTTCAGGATACTGAACGTTTTGGCGGGCGAAATAATTCGCTCAAAAGTTCTTTCATTCATACGCGGTATTAACTGCGAAAGGAGCCAACCATGATGGTCTACGCCGTCATCCGCGCATACGACGAGTCCGGCGAGCGCACCATGCTCTTCAGGTCCTTTACCGCCAGTAAGCAAAAAGCGGAAGAAAGGGCTCTGAGGCTGGACCAGAAGTACGGGCCACATCACTATTTTTTCGTCGTCGAGGATGAAGTTGGGGATGATTTCGAACTCCCCGACGAACATTCCGATGATGAGGTGATGTCCTGGTACTGATAATAGTATCCACCGGCCGAATGAAAAACATTCGGCCCCTACCAAAGTTTTCAGGATACTGAACGTTTTGGCGGGAAGCGCATGGAGCGAACATTGACAAACAAAACAAAAAGGAGGGTCGCCGTGATTGATAAAAGAGATCGATGCTGCGAAGACGACTGCTACGAAATGGCCGAGTGGTATCTCAAGCTTGAGTCTTTCAAAGAATCGTTTCTCTTTTGCACAAAACACGCAGAAAAACGACGCAATTTTCCTCATGCCTGGGCTGGCTGGAATCACATATCTCTGCATCGTAAACGTAAAAAAGTAAAGAAAAAGTGGTTCTCTGGATGAGCCGCCTGTAACTGCTGAATTGCAATAAACGTACTCCGAGCTCGAAAACTGATTTCAGCATGCGTGAGGGCGCGGTGAAATTGGTGAGTAGATAAGTCTTGGAGGAATATCGCCTTTAAAGGAGGTGATAGTATGGCTCGACGGGACTACTACCTTTCAGTAGCAGGATGGCGCAATCAGCGTCACACCGTCATCGAGGGTAACACCTTGATGATGGAAGTGACGTTGGCGGCTTGCCAACACTGTCCTATCTGCTCACAGCGGATACGGACGGTGGAGACTCGTCTGCGGGAAACCAACGCCACATGGCGTTGGGAGAGTGCCGGAAACGGCCTCTATCTCGCAGTCGAGCTCCCCGAGGAGACGATGCAGGTAGGCGACTACCTGACCCGGCTTCTCGGTGTCTCTATCCGGGTGACCGAATAGAATGGCAGCTTACCGGCGGCGCCGTGAGGACGGCGTGGCAACAGAATGCATGCGAGTCCCTCCACCTCGCGCGCCATCCTTTGCGGCCTGTCAATTCCAACGACAGACGCGGGGCATGCGAT
>MHQP01000025.1 GCA_001820685.1 Candidatus Sungbacteria bacterium RIFCSPLOWO2_01_FULL_47_32
AATGCATTATACATACTATACGCCGTCCCGCGAAATTCAGGTGCCACGAGGTCTGCAAAAATTTCCTTTGCCACTCCGGCGATATCCATTCCGAGGCTATTTTTTTGCTAATATCTTTTAGTAACATGTTGCCGTGCAAACTTTTTTGATTTTGCAAGTTTTTACTGGCCACCTCTTTCATAATACAGGGAAGGTCCTTTGTCCATTATATGCTTTTAAAAAGCGGCGGTCTCTGAGTTATCAAGAGACCGTATGCGCTACGCGAGTTTTTCAATCCTTACTCCGAGAAGCCTAATGCGCATTTTGTAAGGATTTTCCCGCTTGTCGAGAAACGGCAATAGAAGTTTCAGGGCCTCAATTCTAAGCACATCTTCTTTCGCAGCCGGGTTTTTCATGGTATGCGAACGGGTAAATGTCCGGAAGTCCGAAAAGCGCACGGTAACAGTTACCGTCCTGAATGTTTGAAACCCGCCCTGGGAAAGACTCCCGAGTACGTTTTTGCACATGACATAGAGCCTCTCTGAAAGAAGCCTCGGGGAGAGAGTATCTTCCTCGAACGTTTCCTGATCCCCGATTGTTTTTATCTCTTCACCCTCACAAACAGGAGAGGTATCAAGGCCGCGGGCTTTTTCATATAGTGAAAGCCCCCATTCCCCGAGCCATTCATACAGCTCGGCTTCGGAAATTTTTCGCAGGTCTTGCACAAGAAATATCTTTTTACCATACAGCATCTCGGCAGTTTTAGGGCCGATGCCGGGAATTTCCCGAATGGGGAGAGGCGCCAAAAACGGCTGAACCCTCTCCGGCAAAACAACGGTAAGCCCGTCCGGCTTTTCCATGCCTGAAGCGATCTTCGCAATAAGTTTGTTCGGCCCGATGCCGACGGAAGCCGTGATTCCTTCCTCGTATTTTATTTTTTCTTTTATTTTTCTCGCAAGATTCTCCGCCTTTTTATAATTCCAAACAAAACTTATATCGAGATATGCTTCGTCTATGCTTGCCTCTTCCATCGCACCAGAATACGAATGGAGAATTTCCATAAGATGTTTCGAAACACGACCGTATAACAGAAAGTCAACCGGTAAAAATATTGCCGATTCACTTCCTTTTTTACGGGCTTCTTCCGAAAAACGCCAGGCCCTGGCGATGGGTTGCGCGGAATGAATGCCGTATGCGCGGGCCTTGTAGTTTGCGGTTGAGACGACTCCCCGGCCGTTTCCGCCCTTCGGGTCTGCTCCAACAACAACAGGCTTCCCCCTGACATCCGAATTTGCCCGTTCCTCGACGGAAGCAAAGAAGGCATCCATATCTATATGCGCAATAATCCGCTCTTCCCGGTAATCCATATCAGAATGATACAAAATTTAAAAGCGCTCACGCCAGCACATTGAACACGAGCATCAAAAATGCTTATAAATAATCCAAAAGCCTTCCGTAATGCAAAAATTTAAACACCCGGAAAAAATACGATACCCAAACACCAAGGTTGTTGGTAAGAAGCAAAATTCCGAGAAACACCAACAGTACCCCGCCGAGGACAGAGAGGGCGTTCAGATATTTTGAGAGCTTCCGGATAATTTCAGTGGAGGAGCCGATAGCGAGCGCTATCAAAAGAAAAGGAATTGCCAATCCAAGCGTAAAAATAAAAAGAAGGAACGCGCCGCGGTATACTGTTGCGGACGCGGCAGCAAGTGTTAATACCGCTCCAAGCACCGGACCGACGCACGGAGTCCATCCAAGCCCGAAAGCAGACCCCAACAAAAAAGAATTCAGCGGTTTTCCCCGCATAAAAAAAGATGGGGCTTTTAGATTCCACCCGACCAAAAAAAACGGAAGCTTTACCACGTTCAGCATGAACATGCCGAAAATAATGACGAACACCCCGCCAACTTGGGAAAGAAGTACCCGCTCGGATGCAAGGAGGCTTCCGAGGCCGCCGGCAAGCGTGCCGAGAACGATAAAGACAACCGAAAACCCGGACACGAACAAGAACCCGTTCAGAAAAATTTTCCAACGCATCTCACGGGATTTTTTGGGCTTTTCCAAGTCCCTAAGAGATACTCCGCTTATAAACGCAAGATACGCCGGCACAATGGGCAGGGTGCAGGGCGCTAAAAAGGTAAGGACGCCGGCAATGAACGCTGACACGGTCAACGAAAGTTCCATACACTATTTATAGCTTTTCCGGCAAAATAAAAAAAGCGGGTGTTACCCGCAGCTACTGCTATTTTCCTGACTTTTTCTTAAAACAGTCGGAAAAGAAGCTTAGTTCGCCAGATGTAAATTTTATTCGATGGTCAAGCGCGTCCCGTTCGCTTTCGGAAAGACCTTCAGCGTCTACCCACACGCCGCTCTCACGGCGATAATAGATTTTTGACGGGTTATACGCCGCAAACCAGGCGTTCATGTCGGAGTTATACCACGCCTCCATTTCAACGCCATCTTTCGTGAATACCCGTACGAGCCAGTTTTTTTTCGAATCCATATAAAGAATTGTTCCGACCTTCCGGGGAGAATTTCTTTCACAGACGATTCTCGTGTCAGCTTCGGTTATTTTTCCTTTTATTTTTTCCGGATATTTTTCATCGCCGACAGGTACCGCGTATGCCGCAACGCCTAGACCAAAGAGCAAAAGACCGAAAACTGCGGCAGATACGCGCATTCAAGCCCCCGGATATTTCAAAGCACTTTTCTCTCTGTACAACAAAACAAAAAAATGCGCAACCAGTTCATGCGCCCGCCTCCGCTTCAAGAAAAAGAAAAAGGGGTATTTCTTTCCGTGCCGTGTCTTCGGCTTCTTTGCGGATACCCGGTTCCGACTCTTTATGGGATATCCATTCTTCAAGGCGCGTTATTGAAAATCCGTTCTTGCCGAGGATTTTGAAATACGCCTGGAGAGGCCTGTGGAACGCATGCGTAGTTTCCTTCTCTTTTGCGCCCGGACGCATATCTATGCGAGCGCGCGATTCGGACATATACTTATCCACCCTTCGATATTGGACTTTTTTCTCGTTATCCCAGCCCCATTCGGATTGTTTCGGAATGCGAAATGCCGGATGGTTTAAAACAATATAAACCTTTCCCTTGGCTTTAAGCACGCGCCTGCATTCAGAAATAGCTCCGGATATGTTCTCTATGTTTTGGAGCGCGAGAATAATGACAACTTTGTCGAAAAAGTCAGATTCAAAAAAATCGAGTTTGTCGGCGGACCCGACACGAAAATCTATCCCTTTGGGAGAATTTTCTTTTGCGCATAGGATAAGTCTCGGCGAAATATCAGCACCGGAAACCTTAGCCCCGGCTTTTTCGAACTCGCGCGAAAAAAAACCTTGCCCGCACGCAAGGTCAAGGAGACACTCTCCTTTTTTCAGTTCAAGCACGCGCAGGATATTCGGCAGAATAACCCTTGATTGATATGTTTCCTTTCCTTCAAGCATTTCGTCATACCAGTCGGCCACATTGTTCCATGACGTGTTTATTACCATTATCGCATATTTAGGATTAAGAATAGTTTTATCGTATCATGTTTACCGCACAAGACAATGCTCATTGGAAAAACGAAAAAATCGTGAAACTCAAAAAACAATCCTCTCGGGGGATTTTTTATACATACAATTTTTCCTTTCAGATTCGGTTAGTCACCCGAAAGAATGATGGAAATTATAATAAGAGTTCGTTTGTCCATTTTTCCGTATTATGTTTCAAAAAATTATCCGGCTGTGAAAATAGTCGGATGCACTACCGGTTCGTAAGGGTTTGGATGCCTGTCTTATCCCTCATATAAAAATAAAGGAGAACACCTAAAAAAGCGGAGCCGATAAGATATCCCCCAATAACATCGGTCATCCAGTGCGCCCCGAGATATATCCGGGATATGGAAACAGCAAGCACCAACAGAAGCGAAAAAGCGCTGATGAACGTTATCAGCCAAGCGGGAAATCTTCGCGCGTAGAACATTGTTACGAAAAGAAAACTAAAAAATACGACGTAGTGAACAACATGCCCGCTTGAAAAACTTGGGTCAGCCCCCATATCGTGGATATTCACAAACCCGACGGTCGGCCGTGGGCGCCCAACAATAACTTTGAGCATGGAGTTGAATGCGTCTGCAAGAAAAGCAAAAAACATAAAAAATGCTTCTTGTCTATAGGCAAAAAACGAGAATACAATGGAACTTACGACAATACTCACGGTAGCAACCACGGCTGTCCCAAAAAAACTCACAAACTCCATGAACGGAAGAAAAACCGTTCCGGAATTTTGAATATCCTTCGACACGGCCACATCCGGCGAAAGAAGCGGAAATACGTGGACAATCCACCGGAGGGTGGGAGCTCCCAAGAGAGCGCTTGCGATAAAGTAAAAAATATATCTCTTTTTCTCTTTATTGCCGAAGAATTCTTCCATGTGGTTAAAAAAACCCTAGCGCACGGCCGAATATCCATATCCCAATGATGAGCGCTGACAAAGAAAACACCATGACCGCTCCCGCAAGAATATCCTTAACGCGGGCAATATCGGGATCATGGTCCTTTTTAACAAAGTCCAAAAGATATTCAACTGCCGAGTTAAACATTTCAGCCCCGAGCACAAGAAAAGTTAGGAGAATTATAATGATGCGCGATGTATCACTAAGCGTAAGAATGAACGCGAGCGTGACGGCTATGGCACCAGCCGCAAGCTGTATCAAAAAGCTGCGTTCTTGAAGCACGAGCCAAACCCCGCGAAACGCGTTCCTGAAGCTTGCTGGCAAAGATTGTTTTCTTTTAAATTCCATATGGGTGTTTACCCATGAGCACAAGTTTATTTTTTCTCGATAATTTTTTTATGGCGGCTTCTCGCTTTTGCGCGCTCCCCCGCCTCCAGAACCGTTCCACGTAAACTATTCTTTCGGGAGCGTGAGAACGGGTATATCGGGCCCCGGCACCCTCCCGGTGTTCCTTAAAGCGACGCACAGGGTCGGTCGTAATGCCGGTATAGAGGCTTTTATCTTTGCACCGGATTATGTAAAGATAGTACATTCGTCATCGCCGGTGTTCCACAAAAGCCAGCTTACCTCCATTAAAGCATTTTTCTTGGTCTAATTCTACTATCCCCACCCTCAATTCAAAACCTCCTCCGGCTACCGAGGCGGTTTTTCCTCAACCACAAAACCCGGTTATGCCACAAGGCCGCTTGCCGCGATGATGTTTTTTAGAACAGATAAAATAGGGTTCGGATACACACCCAAAACAGCAAGCAGAATAGCGGGGATAAGAAGCGCGCACTTTTTGTTCCAGGACACTACCGGGGTCGGGTTGCCGTCTCGCGGAGCAAATCCCCACACCCGCCGAAGAATGAGAAAATAAAAATACGTCGAGAGCGCCGAGTTTATAATTGCCGCAACCGCAAGCCATACATATCCGGCTTCCATCGCCGAAGACCAGAGTATGAACTTCGAGAGAAACCCGGCAAGCGGCGGAATTCCCGTTAAAGACAAAAGAAACACGGTTAAAAGAACCGAAATGAGCGGAGCCCGCTTCCCAAGACCGTCGTAGTCGTCAAGTGTTTCAAGGCTCTGCCCGTCAAACACGGAGAAAAGCAGAAAGATGCCCGCCGCCATAAGCGCATGGACCAGAATATGAAAAAGAAGCCCGAGATACCCAAGAGCGGAACCTGCAGCAAGCCCTATCGCTAAAAAACCAGCGTGAGCAATGATGGAGTACGCAATCATCCGTTTGACACTTTTTTGGACCATGGCGATAACATTTCCGAAACTCATGGTCAAAAAACTTAAGAGAGCAAGAGCTCCCTGGAGTTTGCCTGAAATTTGGAGAAGCGCCGGATTTGAAACAGAAAGCGTTGCGAGAGGAGCAACTACGCGCACGAACGCAGCAAACCCGGCCTTCTTAGCGCTTGCCGCAAGAAGTGCCGTAACTTCGGAAGGAGCGCCCTCATAGACATCAGGAAGCCAGAAATTAAATGGAAATAAACTCATCTTAAAAGACAGTCCCGCAACGATAAGACTGACCCCCATGAGAAACGCCGGAGTGGCCGGAGAAACAAAGAATGTTCGAAGCTCAAGTGTGCGGGTCTCGCCATAGACAAGCACTGCTCCAAGCACAAAAAGAGCCGAAGCAAAAAGACTCATAAAATAAAGTTTCATCGCGGACTCGAGTCCGGATGGGTCCTTTTTAAAGGCGCAGAGTTCATAGAAACACAGAGACAAAAGTTCAAGACCAATGAAAATGCCGATAAGATTTTTCGCAAGCGAAACAACTATCATCGAGGACGTGCCCGCAAGTAGCATTGAATAAAAAACCGCCGGATGTTTTGATTCGGAATCAAGAGTAAAGAGCCCCACCAGAAACGCGACGAGAAGGAAGAGAAACGAAAAAAAACGCCCTAAGCCGTCAACGGCAAAGAGTGTTGAAGAAACGCCGATGTTCGGCTCCGGAAGAAAAACCGACGCAAGCGAGAGCGCAAGCAAAAAGAGTGCTATAGACGCAAAAATTTTCTTCTGCCCGGTAGCCAAAGAAAGAAGCGGAATGGCGATTGCGCCGAGCGGCAGTAAAAGAAGCGGTATCATGAGTGTGTCCTTGTTACCACGTTATCCGAACAAATACTGTCCGTGCTCAATAAGTTTAAAAAGAAACGACGGCCACAGTCCGAAAAAGAAAAGGCCGGCGGCAAGCAATACGTACGGAAGCCAAAATGAGAATGTTTTTGGTTCGGTAACCGAGCTGCCCTCGGCAGGACTCCCCCAAAACGAGCGCTGGACCGTCCAGATAAAGTATCCCGCCGTTACGACAACCCCGATAAGCGGGATAAGAATGAGCGACCGGTATACGGCAAATGCTCCGGTAAAAATAGTAAATTCTGCGATAAAGCCCGCCATTGTAGGAAGCCCCATTGCGGCAAGCGCCCCGATAACAAAGAACCACGACGTTATCGGCGTTATCTTCATGAGTCCTTTGAGGGAAGAAATCGAAAAAGTTTTATGCGTATCGTGGATGTGCCCCGCGACCGCAAAGAGCAGTCCCGCCCCGAGACCGTGTGCAACCATTTCATAAACCGATCCTTTAATGGCAAGGGGGGAAGCGGCGGCGATACCGAGAAGCACGTATCCCATGTGGTTCACGCTTGAATAGGCGATCATTCGTTTCAGATTGTCTTGCGCGAGCGAAACAAATGCTCCGTAGAGAATGCTTACGAACGCGAATATTCCGAGCGGATAGGCAATTTGGTGTATTGTGTCGGGAAACACGGTGAACGGGATGCGCAAAATTCCGTAGGCGCCCATTTTCAAAAGTACTCCCGCAAGAATAATGGAACCGGCGGTAGGAGCTTCAACATGCGCGTCAGGCAGCCATGTATGGAAAGGCACTGCGGGCATCTTTACTAAAAATGAAAAGAGGAACGCAAGTGTCAACATCAGCCCGATCTCCCCGGAATACGGAAATGCTGAAAACTGAAGAATATCGAAAGAGCGGGCGCCGGCTATGAGATACATATCGATAATAGCAAGAAGCATTACGAGGGAAGCGAACTGGGTGTAAATAAGAAACTTCATTGATGCGTATTTCCGGTTTTCGCCGCCATAGAGCGCTATTAAAAAGAACATGAGGATAAGGACAACCTCCCAAAAAATATAGAAGACAAGAAGGTCGAGTGAAGCAAATACTCCGACAACACCTGAAAGAAGCCAGAGAAGAAGCGCCCAATAGACCTTCT
>MHQP01000026.1 GCA_001820685.1 Candidatus Sungbacteria bacterium RIFCSPLOWO2_01_FULL_47_32
ACATCGTTGTCGGAGACCTATTCTCTCTGAACGCAGTCTTCAAGCCTATCCCGCGCGAAACCTATCTCCTGCGGAACAACTGGCTCGGCTCTCCGACACAAATCCTTTCGCCTGACACAGTGCGAATGCTTGTTACGCGGAAGAGGAAGAGCAGGAATGACTATGTCGTCCTACCTGAATGGGTTCTCTTAAAAGACCTTTTTGATACGAACATCGTAACCCCCGTCCCAAAAACAGCTGAAGCCGAAAAAAGGATGCGGGAGGCACTCCGGATTATTACCGGGTTCGCTCCCCGCACACTCCCCGAAAAGTCTTAACGACGCCCGGGGATTTTTTGTTTCATTATTTTTTATAAAAAGAACTGATTTTTCTCTTACGCACCTACTGCTGTTTTTTCCGGATGGAATGGTTTCCTCACAAGTTTCCGGACTTTTTGGGAAAGTTCTTTGACCAGCGTCTCGGCTTCTTTTTGCATTCCTATAATTTTTTTCATCCCCACTTCATCTCCGCGGTCAATATATTCCTTTGTGAAATCTATACCGTTTGTCTTGAATGCTTGCTCCATATCAGTCTGAAACCAGATCCATAAAGTCGCAAGGTCCTTGTCCCGCGCGTCCCTCGGCTCTTTGCGGGAACCCGCATAAAGGGCCGCTGAAAGCATTGCCGAGTCATAAAGTGTTCTGAACATATTTCTTCGGTCGAGCGCCAGCGCACGGAGCTCCACTCTTCCAGAATAATGCTGTCCCCCAACCTCATGCCTCTGCGCCCTGTCAAACTCAACCGCTTCGCGATCCTGTATTGTGAAAAAATTTCCGTACTCCCCGCTTTCAATACGCTTCGGATTCGTATACGCCGCAACAAGAGCAAGCGTCATCACCGCAACAGACCGCGGGTCAGGCTCAAGCCCCTCCGGAATACCTATATTCACGTGAAGCGAGTAGTTGTTGTCTCCAAGATATTTCTTATCGATCCATCCCTCCTTTATGAGTTCAGCTATGAATCGCGCATGCACTCCGGCAGATGTCGGCTCGAGCGCAAACTCCCATTCTTGGTCAGAGCCGGATTCTTCAACTCCAAAAAGCGCTGTCCGCACGTATTCTTCAAGACGTCGTTTTTGGAATAAATTTTTTGTCATAACCTCTATTTCAACCCCAACGCTCGGCACAACCCGCTCATCAAACCCCCCGCTGGCCGATGCTTCCAGCTTTTCCAAAAACGCCTTCGTATCCTTCAAAGCGAATTCCGGGGAAAGTTTTCGGTCGAGTGCGTCCGCATAGCGCATCCGGAGCCACGGCAGAAATTCCGGAAATTCCTTCACTGCTTTGGCAACTTCTCCGTCACCATCCAAAACACCGTCAATCTTTTCCCGGAGCCGGAACGTTTTTTTATATTCCTCGTATACCCGCTCCTCGGAGACGCCCGTCCTCGGATACTGCGCCCTCGTAAAGTCTCCTCCGGAATCAAAAAAAGGGACCGTCTCCTTAAAAGTTTTTTTCGCATATTCCGGAGAAGATACTTCCTTCATCGCCCGCATGACGTCCTTTCCGTACCAGTGAGAATGCCACGAGACGTAGTGAATTATCTCCCGCATCGTTCGTTCCTTAAAAAAATCTGTCTCTGCCTCGCCAAGCGACTCAAATGCCGAAGCAAATTCTTGTACGTCTCCCTCAACCCCCCAGTCACTTAAATGACGGACGATATCTGAAGCACTTGGGTCTGTTATAAGGCGCTCTTTCCATGACGGGATTTTCCCGAAAAGAGTCTCGAAAGTTTGTGGAGTCATGCGCTCAAGAATTTCAGAATCGGGCTCAAATTTTAAAAACGATATCCAGTCTTTCCCCCAAAAATTTCTCCAGTCATTCCACTTTGTTTCGGTTATAACCGGGTATTTTTCCAAATCAGGTTTTGCATCAGGTTCAGTGCGCAACCAGCCGCTTTTCCTCCCGTCATGAACTAATACGCTCGCCGCGCTCCTTGCCGCATATACCGCTTTGAATTCCTCCTCTGTCATGAAGGCTTTTCGTTCTTTGATAAGATTGGCTGACTGTATCCACTCCCGGACGCACGGGGCATAAATTACGCTATCCCACAACGAGTCATATGGCTCGCTTTCGCCTAACGCCTCTATGAGCTCATGCCAATCTCTTTTTGAAAAAGCAAAGACATCTTTCATTCCGTATCCGAATAATTCTTTTTTTGCTCGTTCTTCGCCGAATATTTCTTTAACACTTTCCCAGCCTTCGCGCGAAAAATTTTTGAATAAAAAATCTGCTTCCTTTTTTTTAAAAATATTGTGCATGAATATTTTTAAAAGCCCAGCTTCTCCACTTGCCTCCCGAAGCGCCCGGAACCCGGGAAGCCAGCTTTTTTGAGCTTTTGTGGGTTCTTTCGTGACGGTCGCGTTAAGAATATCCTGCAGTGCGCCTAAGTCCTTTTGCCCTTCTTTCTCTTCCGTATCCGCTTCCGAAGACACATCTGCCCTATGAGGTTGTTCTTTTGAAAAATCTTTCATAGTTCTTTATGCGACAGGCTTTCTTGAAATTCTTACTCGCGCCGGACGCACGACTGCGCCGCGAAACATATATCCTTTTTGTATCTCTTCGGCAACCATCCCTTCCTCGCCGTCTGCTTCAACTTCGCCTATTGCTTCATGAAACGCGGGGTCAAACTTTTTGCCGGCGGTGGTCAAGACTTCAAGTCCTCGTTTTTTTAAAATATCAAGAAGTTGTGAGCGGATGAGAAGCACTCCTTTTTCAACTTCCGAATTCATGCCGTGCCCAAGCGCTAAATCAAAACTGTCCAACGCCGGCAATATGTCGCTAGCGAGGCCGGCCGTAACAAACCGCGCAATATCCTCGAGGCGCTTAGCTTCGTCTTTCTTATAGTTTATGTGGTCAGCCTTCGCCCTTTGCCAGCCGTCAAGATACTCCTTCTTTTCTTCGGAGCATGTTTTAAGCTCTTCTCGGAGTTTTGTAATACGTCCGCGCGTGTCGATATTTGTCGCCTCGTCATCCGCGACAAATTTCACTTCTTCATTTTTTTCTTCTGCGTCATTCATGTTCTTTTCCTTATTAAAAACAGCATTCATCTAAATACTCAAGAAGCGAAATGTTTTTGCGGTAATCCATCCGCTTCGGCCCCAATATAGCAACGAGCGTTTCTTTCTTATGCGGGGTCTCAACCGAAGAAACTATCATACCGTAATTCCGGGCTTCTTTTATCGGATTCTCGTGTCCGATAAATGCTTTAGGTTTTTTGAAATCCCCCGGCTCGAAGATGCTCCGTATTTCCTCATCAATGAAATCCGCAAGCTCGCTGAATTCCTTGAGCGCCGACCTGTCATCAAATTCCGGCTCCCGGAACGCTTCCGCGATTCCTGCCTTGTAGAAAAGCTCATCTCCATAGAGCCCTGCTATGGTAAAACTCTCGCTTAATTCGGAAACAGTGCGGGCAATCTGCCTTAAGAATTCCTCATCGCGATCTATTTTGAAAAGCTCGGAGAGAAGCGCGCGGTGGCGTTCGGAGAGCGGATCGCGCGAATCGAAAACCTCGCTTATAAAAAAGCGGTATCCTTTGTCGGTTGGAACTCTCCCTGCGGATGTATGGGGCTGTTCAAGATATCCATCTTCATCCAAAGCCAAAAGCTCGCTCCGGACAGTTGCCGAGCTGAACGGAAAACGAAATTTATCCACAATCTGGCGTGAGGCGACCGGTTCGGCGCTTGAAATATATTCCGCGATAAGCGCGTTTAATATTAACTTTTGGCGGTCTTTGAGCATACCAGTATTTATTATAATCGCGGTTAGCAGTCTGTCAAGTAGAGTGCTAATTGTGCTCGCAAGCACAATTTTTATCGCCGCCCTTATTGTAAAAACATTAAGGACCCCACCGCCAGCCCGAGAGATAAAAACTGTACTTGCTCACTTTGACTGAAAATGTGGATGGTATAAAAAACACCCTCCCCCTTTCGCTTGCTGCGATTAGGAGAGGGCTTGTTGCTTGGATCGGCTACAGCTCCTGAACGACGTTGCCGTCCGGCAGTTTCCTGAAACTCAGGATCTGCCCTGCATGGTTACACCTGTACAGGTTTGCGTAGACGCTGAGCATATTTCGCGTGCAGAAGGGGCACCTCATGACGACCTACTACACCGCCAAACGGAGACGCTTCGAGGCGCCACGGAGCTCGGCGAGCTTCTCCTTCGTGATGAGGTTCACGAGGCCGGCGTGCGGGCCGCAGAATGACTGCGTCCAGCGACGGCTCTTGTGACCGGACCCCGTGCGAGCGGGCTTGCGCTTCGGGTCGATACACCCCTCGAGCTTGCAAGAGCGGTCGAAGTGAGCGACCCGGCGCTCCTGGCGCGCCTTGTGCAGAGCGAAGGCGGCCTTGATGTTGGACTTCTTCGCGGCGAACATCTCTTCGGTTGCCTGCTTCGCCCTTGCGAGGATTTCCGCGGCATCCGGCTCCGGGGTTCCATTGTCCACGCTCGCGACGTAGTCATCCTTGGCCTTCTCGACGGCAGCCTCCGTAGCCTTGTCGATTGCCTTGAACGCCTCGTCGAGCGACTTCACCGGGCCATCGACCAAACCTGCGAGCAGAAACGGCTTCGTGCTGGGCGGCACACCTGCGATGACTGCGTATCGCATGGGGTCCTCCTCCTGTCGTATTGTATCTGCGACTTGCTAGGGGTTGTGGTTTAGAAGAACTGCATTATCTTTTTAAGTATAGCATAAATAATATATGTTGTCAAGTATTCAAAAGTTTTTGCCATTTCAGCCTTGATGCTATAATGCCTACATGAAAACTTTCAAAACAAAAACTCTTTCCTGGCACCACCTTCACAAGCCGTCTTCGGAAGATATTGCCTGGCTCAGGAAAAATCACCGCTTCCATGAACTTGTGCTGGGAGAGCTTGTCCGTCCGACTGCGCGTCCCCGAGCCGAGCGATACGACCACTACATTTATATGGTGCTTCACTTCCCCATTTTCGAGGAGGGCAAGCGAAAAACACACCAGCGCGAGATTGATTTTCTTATCACAAAAAATGAACTCATTACGGTAACATACGAACCTATTCCTCACTTTGACCGCTACTTTAAGACGTGCTCAACGGAAAAGTCATGCGAAGACCTCAATACGTCAAAAACACCGGCACACCTTCTTTTCTATATCATCAAAGAAATGTTCGACTTTTCACTTCGCCAGCTTGACCATGTCCAAGAAAATATAACCATTATTGAGGAAAAAATATTTTCCGGATTCGAGCGCGAGGTTGTCGAGGAGCTTTCTATCATCAGGCGTGACATCATCGACTTCCGGCGCGCCATCAAGCCCCAGCACATAACACTTGAGTCGCTCAAGGAAATCGGCCCGAGTATTTTCGGAAAAGAAACGGAGCCATATTTTTCCGGGCTTGTTGGAGAATACTCAAAGGTCTGGAACCTGCTTGAAAACAACAAGGAAGCGCTGGATGCGCTCTATGACAACAATACGACGCTTCTGAACATCAAGCAAAACGAGATAATGAAAATATTCGCCATTCTCGCTTTCTTCACATTCCCCCTCCAGCTATTGGTTTCCATACTTCAAATTGATTCTCCCTCCAACCCCGTACTCCGGAGCTCAAATGACTTTTTAGTGATTGTAGCGACTGTCGTCATCGGAATACTCTTGATGTTCCTTATATTCAAACGAAAAAAATGGCTCTAAAATGTTCCTCCGACGGCCGTCGGAGGATTTTTTATTGCTTCTCGAGTGCTTTCTATGGTATAAAAAAAGAATGATTCGAATCTATAACACTCTCACGAACAAAAAAGAGGACTTTGAACCCGCGAACGACAAACGGGTCAATTTTTTTGTCTGCGGACCAACGGTCTATGATTCTTCGCATATCGGACATGCCCGGACGTACATTTCGTTCGATGTTATCGTTAAATACCTCCGATACGCCGGATATGAAGTGTTCTACCTGCAAAACATTACGGACGTTGACGACAAAATCATTGCACGGGCGCATGAAACCGAGGAAGATCCGCTGTTCCTCTCGCGCCACTTCGCGAAAGAATACTTCGAGGACATGCAGGAGTTAAAAATCACATCCCCCTCAAAATATGCCTCTGCCTCGGAATTTATTCCGCAAATAATAAAACAGATAGAAACCCTCGTGAAAAAAGGAGTTGCATACTCAACGCCGAGCGGAGTGTATTACGACATCACAAAATTTCCGGAGTATGGAAAGCTCTCGCACCAAAACCAGTCAACACTTCTGAAGGCGGTCCGCATTGAAGAAGACCCGAATAAACAAAATGATTTCGATTTTGTATTATGGAAGGCAAAAAAGCCCGGTGAACCTTTTTGGCAAAGCCCGTGGGGCGAAGGGCGGCCGGGATGGCACATTGAGGATACGGCTATCTCGGAGTATTTTTTCGGTCCGCAATACGATGTCCACGGAGGCGGAATTGATTTGAAATTTCCCCACCACGAATCGGAAATCGCACAACAAGAAGCGGCATCAGACAAAGTACCGTTCGTAAAGTACTGGCTTCACACCGGGCACCTTCAGGTTGAAAAACAAAAGATGTCGAAATCGCTGAAAAATTTCATCACCATCCGGGATATTTTAAAAAAGCATTCTTCGGAAGCGTTCAGGCTTCTTGTTCTTCAGAACCACTACCGTTCCCCTATTAATTTTGCCGAAGCAGGTATTGCCGCCTCGGAAGAAGGAGTAAAGCGGCTTGGAGAATTTATGGCACGCCTCCAAAAATACTCGGACCCGGTGAGCAGGAAACCGCAATCAAAAAAAACCATACGCATGGCGGATGTTCTCAGGGAAAAATTTGTTCAGTATATGGATGACGATTTCAACGCGCCAAAAGCTATCGCTGAAATGTTTTCCATCATAAAAAAAACGAATGCTCTCATGGACAAGCGCGCCTTAACGCGTGACGAAGCGCACGATATTTCGCATGCGTTGAAAAAGATAGATTCGGTATTCGGCATCATTCCAAAGGCAGTATGCGAAGAAATTCCTGAAGAAATAAAAAAACTCG
>MHQP01000027.1 GCA_001820685.1 Candidatus Sungbacteria bacterium RIFCSPLOWO2_01_FULL_47_32
TCCGCCCTCTTTTTTTTGCGTCGAATTTCGCCGATATTTACTGGCCGGTTTTTTCTTTTTTCTTTTTCCAGTTCAATACGCCCAGCTTCTTCGGGAAAAATGTCTATTTGTTCCGGTCCTTTATCCATAATTATTTTTTTAATGATTGAACCCATCTTTCTATTTCGCCAACAAGTTCCGGCTGCGATTGAAACAGCGCTGTCCCATGCCCCCCTTCGCGATATGACGTCATGTTCCGGCTTACTCCGCGAGGAATCTCGTCGAAAAGCTTTCTGACCGTGCCGGCGGAATATGCGTCGTCGTCCGCCGCAACGAGATACACCGCCTTGCCCGAAGAAACGGTTTTTAGGAACGGCTCGGTTTTTACTCCGCGGTAGTCAAGGCCGGGAGAGATAAGGGTGGCGGCTTTTGCTTCAGGGGCCTCCGCAAGATATTCAAGCGCTAAATTCGCTCCAATGGAAGCGCCAATAATGTATAGTGTTTTAACGCCTTTTGAAGCAAGAAATTCTCCCGCCCCGCGGACATCTGCGACGGATTTTTGGTGTTCCTCGTCTTTGAACGACTTATATCCGTTCGGCCCCCCTTCGGATTCGCCGTGTCCGCGCAAGTCTATGGCGATTCCCGGATATCCCGCCTGCTGAAGATTTTCTGCAAGTTTTACGTAGCTTTGGCGGGCAGAAGGCATCATGTGTAAATAAATAATGCCCGTTGTAGCACTTTGGGGCGTTCTATAAAAATCACCGACTATTTTCACGCCGTCATCCGTTTTCAGTTCTACGCGTTCAATAGCCATGGTTTGTGAGAACTCTGCTGTTTTATTTTTTTGAGATATTTCTTCGCGGGAGAGTCCCGTTTTGAGGCGGGAACGGTACAAGGCAAACGCAACAGCGAGAATAATAAGCCCTATGATTAAACTTTTCCTCTTCATACTTATGTATCATACCGGAAAGCGTTTGCATTGAAAAGATGTGCTCAAAAGAAAAAGCCCCGTTAAAACGAGGCTTGAATAATTACTCTCTGCCTTCCGGCAGACGGCAAAATCTCACGACCGGAATTGCAAGGAAGGTAAAGAATGCACTTATATAAACAAAGAGGCGCAGAATGAGAACACGGTTTGCGTCATTGCCCAGGAACGCCCCATCGCCAAGAAGAAGGGTTGAAGGAAAAGTCACGCCCGCCGAGAGCATAAGGAAAACGGATGCGGAGCCGAGAAGCAAGAAAAGAAGCCAGATGCGGAAAAATTTTCCGGCAGTTTTTTCTTTCAGAACCATATTCTCGATACCCCAGGCAAACACAATTGCCGAAAGCGCCCACACAGCGATTGCAAAAGGCTCCGTCGAAACAATAACACTTTTCAAATCGCTTGCTTCGAGATGATCGAGCATTGTTGCCCCGGTAAGCTCCGACATCATACTCGCAAAGTTATAAACGGACATGAACCACGCGTACAAAATAGCGGGGTGCTCTGTTTCACGAGCGACCTTTGCCGAAACCGCAAGCGGAATAAGGACCGCCGACGCCCCAAGAACGCTGAAGAAGATGTCGGAACTGATGGCAATTGTGTAGAAGTTCAGCGGAAATCCTAAAATTTTTGTTCCGGGAGGAAGAAGGTAAAGAATTTGAACAAGAAGTCCAATGCCACCAAGAAAGACAGCAAAATAGAGATAGAATCTGTAGTTGAGCGAACGAAGCGACTCTCTCACAAATGAATAGAGAAGAATGCCACAAGCGCCCGCAATAGCGGAGATGAGCCCAAGAGTTGCAATAAACGACCCGCTGAATTTCAAAACGTCAACCTTGTAATAGAACATCGCCGTGCCTACGGACGGACTATATTGCCAGAGGAACATGAAGATAATGAGAGTCCAATAATATTTCGGACGCCCAACATACTTCCAGAGAAACACCGCAAGAAGAATATAAACAGCAAAAATGCTCGCAATGCGAAGATCAACCGCAAACGACATATAGAACGGGTACACCCAGTTCACGAAAACGTAGAATGAGGCGCCGATAAGAACGAGAATTCCGGCGAGTTTGTGCCATGCGACACTTTTAACCCGTTCTTCTTTCAAAAATACCGTAACGACCGAAAGTGTCATGAGCGGAGCAAAGCCCGCAAGAAAAAAGACAACCGTAACCATGGGCCCGTGATAGCAGTATGAGCGAATGCAGATGTCGATAATTTTTCCTTGCTCTTTAACCTCGGAAGGGAGCAGACCGGTCATATATGCATACGAAATGACGATGCCGGCGAAGGCACCTCCGAGCCACTGAAGATTGACGAAGCGGTCCGCGAGATCTTTTCCGTCTTTCCCGACGCTATTTTTTGTCATGAGTCCGTCGCAAACGACGTCAACGAATGCGTAGGCTGCTCCGGAGATAAGGAAGATAAAGAGAAGGTTGTAGTAGCCGTATGTGCCGATAAAGGAGTAATACGCCATGAGGAACCAGGCGGAAGATGCAATGAGCGACATTCCGACGAGGTAGGATTTCCGGCGGTATCCAAAAATTGGATAGTTATCGGAGAGATACCCCCACAAAGGCTTAATGACCCACGCAAGACTCGCCACAGTAAAGAAATACTGGGCTTGAGACGCCGAAAGCTTCAAGATATTTTTCACGATGAACGACATCGGAAGGCCCGGTAGGTTTCCTGCCGCCTGCACGAAGTAGATGGTTCCAAAAATAAGACCGAGCTTATAGATGTCCCGTGAGGCAAAAACCTTGCTACGAAGCCCCATAAGATGCTCTTTCACTGTACATTCCCTCTCATTAATTTTTCAAAGAAATTTTTTAAAGAATAACATTTTTTATACTGAATGTCAATGTTTCCGTAATTCGTGATTCTTCGTTGGCGGGCTGCGCGGCGCTTTTCTATTCAACGAAAAAGCTGCCTCCTGGCAGTATTACTTCTTCGATATTACATGTAGTTAATGTCATCAACATAACGACTTGTCTGAATAATATCGGTTACAACTTCTTTGTGGAGATTTGACGCGTTCTCCGGCATAAAAACTCCCACTGGTTAAGAAATATGGAACTAGAATAGTACATTTTCTGTTAGAATATTAATGTGTATGAGGCAACACCAAACGCAACCGCGACGTTGAGAGATTCCTTTTTCCCTTTCATTGGAATTTCAAGTATTGCGTCGGCGTGCTTAAGAAGGGCCGCGGGAATGCCGAAAACTTCATTCCCGACGATGAGTGCTATCTTTTTCTTTTTTAAAAATTGCCGAAGGCTCCGGACTGTTTTTTGTTTTATACCGCACTCAAGCGCCACGACGACGAATCCTTCATTTTTCAATTTTTTTACGAGACGAACGGGTGAATAGTGGCTCTCCCACGGCACAAAGTTTTCAGCGCCCAGTGCCGTTTTAGAAATTTTCGGATGTGGAGGGGTTGGAGTGTATCCGGTGAGTAAAACTTTCGAGACGCCAAACGCATCGGCTGTCCTGAAAATAGAACCGACATTTTCGCGTGAACGGATGTTGTGACAGATGACATAACGCATGCTTTTTTATACCGTATCCGATGCATCTTTTCCAGGCCAGACAGAATTGCAAAAAGAAAAAACCGGTTTAACCAACCGGTTCGTTACCCTCCAAATACACGAAGGATATCATTAATAAACGCGAATATCATGAGGGCGCCAAGAAGAACAAGGCCGACAACACGAAACTTTATCTGGGTTTCAAAAGAAACAGGACGCCCCCGGAGCTTCTCAATAAGAAGGAACGGCAACTGCCCGCCGTCAAGCATCGGAATCGGAAGAAGATTCAAGATAAATAGGTTGATGCTCAAAAGGGCTGAAATCATCATGACCCCAAAGAAGCCCCCATTCGTATTTGCTTCTGATACCGCGCCGGCAATCATGATGGGGCCTCCCACAGATTCTTTTGCGGACAGCTTTCCGGAAACAATACTCCAAAGACCGGCTGCAGTAAGTTCGGTAAATTTCCATGTTTCGCGAAGGCCGTGCACAACACCTCGAACCGGATTACGGTCATACGTTGGCGAAGCGGGTGAGACGCCGATACCGATGTATGATTCAGTTTTTCCTTGTGCATTCGTTACAGACAGTTTTTCGGGTTTTACCCCGAAGAAAAGGGGGCTGCCATTCCTAATAATAATAAGTTCCATTTCTCGCCCCCGACTTTTCTGAAGGTTCTCTTTAACATCTTCCCATCTTTCTGTGGGATACCTGTATCCTGGCAACATCTCTGTTCCCTCTTCAATAATGGCAATAAACCGAATTTCATCACCCGCCTTCATTCCCGCGCGTTCAGCGGGGCTACCCGGAACGACCGCTCCAACCACATTCGAGAATGAAGGAATGCCATACAAAGCATATGCCGAACAAAAAAGGATTGCCGCAAGTAAAAGGTTGAAAACGGGTCCTGCAACAAGAATAACAAAACGCTGCCAAATAGGTTTTGATTCAAACCTCCGTTCCGGGCCGTATGATTCAGCTTCTGTCTCTTTCCCTGTTTCGACCGGCAAAGATTCGCCCCACATCTGAACATATCCGCCGAGCGGAATAAGCGAAAGCGCATATTCGGTCTCGCCAAGCTTCTTCGAGAGCAAAACAGGACCAAAACCGATAGAGAACCGTATAACCCTGACGCCAAAAAGTTTTGCAAAAAGAAAGTGACCAAACTCGTGAAACGCAATAAGAACCCCAAGCACTACAAAAAACAGGATGACCCCCATTTTTTGCCCCTTTTTTATTGTAAACGACCAGAGTACTGTTGTTTAACAATATATTTTTTCTGTGATTTGTCAAGCTTCCGGCGTAGTTGGTACGATAATTTTCCTTGTTTTTTATGGCTTAAAACCGGCCTTGTTTTATCTTTTCACGAATATCGCGCGTAATGGCGTTGATATATGAAAGATTGTGAATGGAAGCTAGCCGGAAATAGAGAAGTTCGCGCGAGCGGAACAAGTGATGAAGATACGCGCGGGTAAAGTTTTGACAGGTGAAACACACGCACGATGAATCAATCGGAGAAAAGTCCTCGCGGTTTTCGGCTTTTTCAACCGAAAGCCTTCCTTCTTTAATATACAGAGTCCCGTTTCGGGCTTCCCGCGTAGGAGCAACGCAATCGAACGTATCGGCGCCAAGCCTGATAAGCTCGGGGATGTCTTCGGGATATCCCACACCAAGTACGTGGCGGGGCTTTTGTTCGGGAAGCCGTTCGTGGACAAAACCGATAAGTTCAAACATCCGCTTTTTTGTTTTGCCGAGAGACCCCCCAATACCAAACCCGTCGAACGGAAGCGAGGAAATTTTTTGCGCGGATTCTTCACGAAGATCATCCCACTCGCCTCCCTGTACGATGCCGTAGAGCGCCTGGTCGCCTCTTTTTTTTGCCTCAAGCGACCGAGTAGCCCACTGATGAGTTCGCTCCATCGCCTCTTTTGAATACTCCCACGTTGCCAATGGAGAGGTGCATTCGTCGAACGCAAACATGATGTCGGCTCCAATGTCTTCCTGTATGCTTATGGATTTTTCCGGCGTCAGAACGGTTCTTGTGCCGTCGGGAAGGCGGAAGACAGCGCCCTCATCGAGAATTTTTACATGTTGGGATTCTTTTATATCTTTTGCTTTCGAAATTTTTTTCAAATTTTCTCCCGGAAAAATACTTGAGTTCCGGCCAATATCGTGGTCTTTGGCAAACCCCAGGCTAAAAACTTGGAAACCACCGGAGTCGGTCATGGTGGGGCCGTCCCATCTCATAAAACGCGAAAGTCCTCCAGTTTTTTTTATGACCGCATGAGTCTTCGATAAAAAAAGGTGGTATGTGTTGGCAAGAACAATTGAGGAGTCCGCCATATGAACATCGTCCGGTCCGAGCGCTTTTACGGAAGCGTGCGTTCCAACCGCAACAAATGAAGGAGTTTCAACCGAGCCGTGAGGGGTTCTTAGTGTACCCGTACGAGCGCGGCTTTTTTTTGACGTTTGCGTGATAGAAAAAGAAAATTTGTCCATAGATATACAAAATATACACGATTGCGTTTTTATTTCAAAACAGCAGATCGGATAAAAAAACCCCTGTGGGTGGGGTTTATGATGCTCCGGCTACATGTAGTTCAAAACGTTTGATGATTGCTTCGGCAAGAAGCTCGTGCTTCTTTCGTGTTGTAAAAATTTCGATGATGACGCGGTTGTGGCCGGGGTGATTCGGGCCGGCAGCGCGCCGGAAGGTTTTGTCGAGGGTGAAGAAAAAACAGCGTTCTTTGGGATGATTCGGATAATATCGGTTGAGTATCTGTACCGTGTGTGTAAGAAGCTCGCTGTCGGACATGCGGCAGGGAGCTTTCCCTTTCTCATCAAAACAGTTGATACCGTTAAAAAAATGAATGCTGGCGCGATCTTTAATGTATTCAAGATCGCGCCGAAGATGGCGCTTCGGCATATTCACATCAAAAAAAATGATGTATGGCTTCGCCTCTTGTCCTTCGGGGTCTCTGCCGCTTCGCTCGGCCATCCCTGATATACGCACATAATAAAATGGAGCTGACCTGACTGTATCATCATGGATATTTTTTGTCGAGTGCTTGACAGCTCCCTGTTTTTTATTTATCCAGTCCCGCACAAGGCTTTCGTTTCTCTCCACAAAAGTCATTTAGGTTGCTAACTAAAAGCTATCCACAGTTTCGGTTGACCGAAAACGCAAAACACGCTACCAGTTGGATTGAACAGCGGTCGGGGATCCAATTGCGGCTTCGCACAAGCCACGACCGAAGAAACCAACCTCACTCAACCCTTGCCTATTATGGATTATTCTCCGGCTTCACAACTCATAAAAAAAAGCGAGGCGATAGCCTTGGCGCTTTCTCCCGATGCAACGGGAGACGAAATCGGTTCGGCCTTAGCGCTCGCCGCAGTCCTTAAGCGGCACGGCAAGCGGACAGGTTTTTTCTTTTCCGGCGCAATTGAAGAACGCTGGGCTCCTCTTCTCCTTGAAAAAACGGCGGAGGAGGCGGGAAAAAAGAAAGAAAGGAAAAGCGAAGCCCGGCTTCGGAATCTTATTATTGCGATAGATACAAAAAAAACGCCGGTTGATGAAATAAAATATGAAAAAAAAGGAGATGAGCTTTATATCATTATTTCTCCAAAAGCAGCCCCTATTTCCAAAGAGTCTATAAAGACGATCGAGATGGAAAAACCATATGACTGTATCATAACGATAGGAATTACGAGCCCCGAGAATTTTGGGAGGGAGTTCGAAGAAAACCCTCTTTTGTTCTACGAAAAACCTATTGTTACTGTTGACACGAGCCCACAAAATGAATCGTTCGGCGAAATAAATCTTGTCGATATGGCAAAAAGTTCGAATGCGGAAATCGTTTTTGAACTTATTGAACGGTTTTCCGAGAACCCGCTTCTGCCCCGGGAAGCAACCAGGCTCCTCGTCGGCATTATTGAGAAGACAGATAATTTCAAGAATGCCAAAACAAGTCCGCGGGCGCTTGAGATAGCCTCGCGCCTCATGGAGGCGGGAGCCGACAAGGACTCGATTGTCCGAATTCTCTATAAAACAAAGCCATTAAATCTCCTCCAGTTTTGGGGAAGAGCTTCCGTCCGCTCCCGTTTTGATTCGGAAACACATATTTTGTGGACGTTCCTTCCCCGTGAGGATTTTGAAGCAACACAAACAAGTACGAAAGACATCCGGTTCATCCTCGACCAAACCCTGGAATATTTCAAGGCTCCGGCAACACATGCCGTCCTTTTTGAAAACCCCGAAAAGAACCACGTGCGGGCTATTCTCCGCTCTTCCCAGCATTTCTTAAAGAACCTTGGCGAACGCGAAGAAGGAGAGTTCACAAACGGGATGTTCGTCCTCAAGCGTTCGTTTGCCAGCTTCCCGGAGGCCGAGGGTTATGTTAATAACCTCTTGCGAACGACGGAAGTGTAGTGTGTTATAATGGACCCATTCGGACCAAAAGAAAAAGATTTAAGATCTCGCTTAACAAGAAACCTCCGTGGTCGCATTTGAAGAAACAAAACAGCAGAAAAAACTTACCGAGATACGAAAAAAGGAGGAAGAAGAATCGGTTAAAATGATAGCAACAAAATATCGCCTTCCCTACCAGGACCTCTCGGTCACGCCGATCAACACGGACGCTCTTAAGGTTATCCCCGAAGAGGACGCCCGGACAGGAGAAATTGCCTCAATACAGCGCATCGGAAAAATGCTCCAGGTCGGCGTACGAAATCCGGAAAAAATGGAAACGCGGCGCATTCTTGAGGACCTCACGCGACACGGGTATACATATAATCTCTTTCTCGTATCTCATAGGAGCCTTGAGCGCGCATGGGATTCATATAAACGCGTGCCGAAGGATGGCGGCATTGTTGGAGGAGAGATACAGGTCTCCGAAGAACGGGTTCAGTCCGTCCTCTCTTCGGTACAGACAATGGACAATGTAAAAAAGTTCCTTGACGAGATAGGAAATAAGACTATCTCGGACGCTCTTGAAATAATCATCGGCGGGGCGCTCGCAGTTGGGGCGTCTGATGTCCACATTGAGCCGCAAGACGAGCTGACGCGCATTCGCTATCGGCTGGATGGAGTTTTAAACGACCTTGCGTTCATACAAAAAATACTCTATAAGTTCCTGCTTTCAAGAATAAAGCTTATTTCCGGCCTGAAGCTCAATATCAACAACAAAGGACAGGATGGGCGCTTTACTATAAAAATGCAAGATACCGAAATCGAGGTCAGAACCTCAACCCTTCCTGGTTCGTATGGAGAAAATATCGTTTTGAGAATTCTCGATCCAAAAACTATTTCTCTTGAACTTGAAAGCCTCGGTTTTCAGCCGTGGGTCGAGAAACAAATGGCAAAAGAAATAGTGAAGCCGAACGGCATGATTTTGACGACAGGCCCAACGGGCTCCGGAAAAACAACAACGCTCTATGCGTTCTTAAAACGCGTGCACGGCCCCGAGGTAAAGATTATAACGCTTGAGGACCCGATTGAATACCACCTGAAAGGGATAGAGCAAACGCAGGTTGAAAAGGAGAAGGGATACGATTTTGGTTCTGGCCTTCGCTCTATTTTGCGCCAGGACCCGGATGTCATACTTGTCGGCGAGATTCGCGACCTTGAAACGGCGGAGACCGCAATGCACGCGGCCCTTACCGGGCATCTCGTGTTTTCAACCCTTCACACGAACGACGCCGCAGGAACTATTCCGCGCCTTATTGATATCGGCGTCAAACCGAACATCATTGCTCCGGCAATCAACATTGCCATGGCCCAGCGTCTTGTTCGACGGCTTTGTCCTCAATGCAAAAAACCCCATACGCTAGCCGAGTCGGAGCTTAAAGAAATAAAAAATTCCATCAACGGTTTTCCAAAGCAGGTGGAAAAACCTGACCTCTCAAAAGCAACGCCATTCGAAAGAGCCCTGGAGGGGTGCGTGGTATGCCACAAAACGGGATATAAGGGGCGCATCAGCGTTTACGAGATACTTCTTGTGGATGATACGGTTGAGAACCTCATCCTTCACTCTCCTTCTGTGGGAGACGTTCGAAAAGCTCTTTTCGAGCAGGGGCAGATTACAATGAAACAAGACGGAATTTTGAAAGTCCTTACCGGCGTTACAGACCTTGAAGAAGTTCTTCGTGTTATCGGGTAGTGTTTTTTTGAAAATTAAAATCGCCCCCTAAAGCTGTGGGCAATTACTCCGGTTTGGGAACGCGGAGGTCAGGATTTTGACGCGGTATACACCAGTCGGAACCAGTATGCCCGGCGTTGAAAAATCCCCATTAAGGCTAAAAGGTATTTTAAAACCTTAATTGCCCACAGCTTTGAGAGGCGATCTCGGACCAAACGGCTTTTGCGCTTTTTCCCAACACAAAAAGGCCTTTTGGCCCTCCTCAATCTTCATAGTGAAAGATTCTTGATAAATTATAGCAAATGCTTATACTTATGTCAATAGCTCTCTTTTTATAGCCTCCCCAGTAGAGGTTTTTCTTTTTCCCCGAATTTAGTGCATAATGGAACCAAAAGAGAATTATTTACTACCCTTTTGCATGCTTACAGAACCAAAAGAGAAAAAAGAAGATAAGGGGCTAGAACTAACGCTACGCCCACAACACTGGGATGAGTATGTCGGACAGAAAAACATCAAGGACAATCTCAAGATCCTTATCCAAGCGGCTAAAAACAGGAGTCAACCGATTGAACACGTGCTTCTGTATGGCCCCGCGGGGCTTGGGAAGACCTCGCTTGCAAATCTCATCTCGCGGGAAATGAACACGAACATTCGCACCACGTCGGGTCCTGCGATCGAGCGTGTGGGCGACCTTGCTTCGATTCTCACAAACCTTGTGCCGAACGATATTCTTTTTATCGACGAAGCGCACCGCCTGAATAAAATGATAGAAGAAGTGCTGTATCCGGCAATGGAATCGCGAACACTCGACATCATTATCGGAAAGGGACCCTCTGCAAAAACGATTCAGCTCGAGCTTCCGCCGTTTACGCTCATTGCCGCAACAACGCGCATCGGGCTTTTGTCCGGGCCTCTTCGCTCGAGATTTGGAGCAACGTTCCGCCTTGATTTTTATAACGATTCGGATATTCAGAAAATAATCGAGCGTTCTGCTTCTATCCTTGGCATCACGATTGAACCGGATGCAAAGCGCCTTATCGCCCATTCAAGTCGCTTCACTCCACGGGTCGCAAACAGGGTATTGAAGCGCGTGCGTGACTATGCTGAAGTGCACGGGAACGGAGTTATAACCCTCTCGTCCGCGGAATCTGCCTTAAAACTACTTGAGATAGACACGCTCGGACTTGAGCCGACCGACAGGAAAATAATTACAACGCTCATTCAGAAATTCCGCGGCGGCCCAGTTGGTCTCCAATCGCTTGCGGCGGTAACATCGGAAGAAGAAGAAACAATAGAAGAAGTTTATGAGCCGTATCTCATGCAGATAGGTTTTATCGAGCGGACTCCTCGGGGCCGCATGGCAACACACCTTGCGTATGCACACATCGGCGCGGTTCCGCCAGGACAGGGAAAACTGGTATAAATAAGGGAACATGTTCTACATTTCTCTCGGGATTTTTATCGTATTCTCCTCCATTTGGGGGTTTTTTGCGTCAGCCGCACTATATCACTTAAAAAAGTATGCAATGCCCGGCTGGACCGCCCCCCGCCTTGTTGTTCCTTTGTTTTTTTCTCTTTCGCTACTTTTCTTTTTACTCTCGCTTTATTTTCTTTTTACAATGCCTCGGACACGCGGGGCGGAGGATCAAAGACCAGCTTCTTTTATATACTCCAATGATCTCACTTAATCCTGACGAAAAAATACTCATGGTTTTGCGCCGCCACTGGTTCGTGATGGTCGGACCCACTATTCTTTTGGTTGTCCTTCTTCTTTTTCCCTCGCTTTTTTTCACTCTGGCACCGCGCTTTTTCCCTTCGATCGGAGAAGACCCTTCTTTTCAGCCCGTTATAAACTTTTACCTTTCGCTTTATATTTTGACGATTCTTTTATATCTTTTTATTTTTTGGAGCGACTATTATCTGGATATCTGGATTATCACAACAAAGCGCCTTATCGACATTGAGCAACGGGGGCTCTTCAACCGCCAAATATCAGAAATGAATCTGAACAATATTCAGAATGTCTCAATTGAAATTAAGGGTGTTGTCCCAACCCTTTTGAAATTTGGAAATTTGCGGGTCGAGACCGCCGGGGAGGGCTCATCCACTATTCGCGAAGCTCCGAGGCTTTACGAAGCGAAGGATATTATTCTTCGTTATTCCCGCCATGGGCACCGGCCGCTCGGAAATACTGAAGGCGGCGGACAGGACCACTCCGAACAGGACCGGAGCCCTGAAACCCATTCGTAACTGCCGGCTGGCTTTTTCCCTTGTTTTTTAAGGTCCCTCAACACACATAATAAAAAGACTGTCGCGACAAAATACACTCTCTTGTCTGTGACAAAAGGCGAACGCGGAAAGCGATTTTTAAAACACATCTTTTTTTATAGACGTGTAGTATCGCCACCACCTTTATATATAATGACGGGGCGGGTGCAGGAAGTGGTTTTTAAAGTATTCTTCTTGTCTCGAAGCATTCAGATTTAGTCATAACCTTTATATATGGCGGGGCACAGTAAGTGGAAACAAATAAAACATAAAAAAGCTTTGACCGACGCAAAAAGAGGGAAAGCTTTTTCAAAGATAACAAAAATGATCACGGTGGCAACCCGTGAAAAGGGGCCAAACCCCGAAATGAATTCTCGTCTTCGTTCTGCAATAGAAAAAGCGCGGGAAATTGGAGTTCCTTCCGACAACATCGCGCGGGCGATAAAACACGGAGCGGGAACAAGCGCTGAAGACCAGCTTGAGGAAGTTCTCTATGAGGCATTCGGCCCGGGAGGGGCGCCGATACTTATCCAAGGCATTACCAACAGCAGAAACCGCACAACTGCAGAAATTAAGCATATCCTTTCGGAACACAGCGGACGGCTTGCGGAAAAAGGAAGTGTTGAGTGGATGTTCAAACGGACTACTGCTTTTGATATCGATTCTGCCTCCCAAAAGATTGATGCCGAAGAGCTTGAGCTTATGCTAATAGACGCCGGGGCAGAAGATATTGCCCGCCACGAAACGACACTTACCGTATATAGTTCTCCCTCCTCTGCCGAATCCTTAAAAAAGACTCTCGAAAACTCCGGCATCAAAATTAGTGAAGAATACTTCGATTTTATTCCAAACAACGAAATAACTGTTGAAAGTCCGGAAACCAGAGAGGCCCTTGCTGAGCTCCTTTCGGCCCTGGACGACCACGAGGGTGTGCAGGAAATTTATACAAATGTCTCGCTTTAACATATGATAATACTTGGAATTGACCCCGGAACCCACCGCCTCGGATATTCGGTCCTGGAGTACGATAGAGGCGCTTTCAGGGTACTTGCGGCCGATGTTATAGAGTCTGCCCCCAAGACCCCCCAAAACGACGTTTTAGAGCGTATTGCGAAGGACCTTGCCCGGATTATAGATATCCACAAGCCGGGTATTCTCGCTCTTGAAAAACTTTTCTTTTTTAAGAATAATAAGACAGCGTTCCGTGTTTCCGAGGCCCGGGGGGTTATTCTTTTGACAGGGCAAGCGCGAGGCCTTACGATATACGAATATACTCCGCTTGAAGTAAAGATGGCTCTCACGGGATACGGCAAAGCGGACAAGGCTCAGGTTCAGTACATGGTAAAAAACATCCTGAGCCTTGACACCATGCCGCGCCTTGATGATATAACTGATGCTATGGCTGTTGCCATTACGTGCGCACATCGCTTCGTCGGCGAGCGCCATATCTAACGTTAAAAATGTCCATAATAAAAAAGGTCGAAGCCAGTTAACATACATAAACGTGTATCTATGGAATACGAAAAAAACCTTTTCGTTATCAACCAGGACGATGACGACTGGAGCGACGATGATGATGCAAGCGACGATGACGAGGATGGAGAGGACGAGGAAGACGATGTGGACGACGCAGAGAGTGAAGATGAATAGATATAAAAACCTGCCCAATCATGGGCAGGTTTTATTTTTTCCATGCTCTGGTTTTTTTATTTCTTTTCCACAATTCTAAGAAGTATTTTTTTTCCGAGCCGTATAACGCTCCCCACCACGAGATGGAGTTTCTCTTTAGGGTTTTTGATGGTAGTTCCATCAACCTCAAATGCGCCCTCATTGATAAGGCGCCGCGCCTCGGACATGGACTTTGCGAGTCCATACCCAAAAACAAATGAAGCGCCTTGGGCTTCGGATTCAAGGACCTCGCGCCCGACTTCAAGCGATGGTATGTCGATTTTTTCAATATTTTTTTTTGAAAACATACTGATAAAATTTTCTTTCCTTTCTTTTGCTTCTGCCTCACCCCAATAACGAGCCGTAACACTTTCCGCAAGCTCGAGTTTTATGTCGCGAGGATTTTCTTTTTTGAGCCGATCAGAAATTTTCTTTACTTCCTTGTCCGATTTAAAAAGGGTGAGCTTGAAGTATTCTGGTATTGCGTCGTCGGGAATAGACATAATCTTCCCAATCATGGCTTGGGCCCCTTCGGCAAGACCGACATAATTGCCGAGAGACTTCGACATTTTCTCTTTTCCATCTAGTCCGACGAGGATCGGCATTGTCATGATGTCCTGTTCAAGCTTACCCATCTTTTTTTGCAGTTCTCGTCCCGCAAGAAGGTTTAAAAGCTGGTCACGCCCGCCGAGCTCCACGTCGGCAGATATCACAACAGAGTCATACGCCTGCATGACTTGATAGAACGTTTCGTGGTACGCAACCTCGTCTCCTTTTTTGATACGGGCTTTAAAGTCCTCGCGATCCATGATGCGCTGGGTTGAAAAATTGCTTGCAATCTTTATGAACTCGTCAAGTTTCATGTTCCCGAACCACTCGCTGTTGCGGTGTATTTCAATCGCTACTACTGTATTGAGTATTTTGCCGACTTGTTTAAAATATGTGTTCATGTTCGATTCTATATCTCCAACCGAGAGCTCCGGCCGTGTTTTTGACTTACCCGATGGGTCTCCGATGCGGGCGGTATAGTCGCCGATTATGAAAACAGCCGTATGTCCAAGATCTTGAAACTGGCGCATTTTTCTTAACACAACCGCATGCCCTAGGTGAATGTCAGGGGATGTCGGGTCAAATCCGAGTTTAATTCGGAGTTTTTTTCCCGATTTCAGCTTGCCTAAAAGCGCTTCACGGTCGATGACACTTTCAGTGAACCCATCCAGGATTTCTTTGTATTGTTCGTCTATGTGTTCCATATTCATTCCCTCTAAATGATATTGTGGGTGGATTGTTTCTGCGTATTCTCCAATCAGCATAGCATATTCCGAGGAGTAACCGCAATTGAATTTCCTTTTAAAATCTGGTATAACGAAGTGGTACTATGAAACGGCTCAAAAAAATTTTCTTTTTCTTTTTTGCCTTATTTTTTATCTGCTTTGCCGCAGGCGGAATTTTTATTGCCTACACGCTCCGAAACCTTCCGGACCCGGCGAGGATAAACGAGCGCCAGGTAAACGAATCAACGAAGATATACGATCGGACAGGAAAGACTTTGCTGTATGAAGTTCACGGTGAGGAAAAGCGGACAGTGATAACGCTTGAGGACATACCCAACCAAATGCGGCAAGCAACAATCTCCGTTGAAGACGCGGGTTTTTATAAACATAACGGCATCAACTATAAAGGTATTGTTCGGGCGCTTTGGGTAGACCTTGCATCAAAGAATCTTTCACAGGGCGGCTCAAGTATTACCCAGCAGCTTGTGAAAAATTCTTTCCTGACCAGTGAGCGTTCAATTATCCGCAAGATGAAAGAGGCCGTGCTTGCAATACGCCTCGAAAAACGATATTCAAAGGACGATATTCTCGAAATGTACCTGAACCAGATACCGTACGGTTCAAATACATACGGTATACAAGCTGCATCTCAGACTTTTTTCGGTGTTGACCCAAAAGACCTTACGCTTGGGGAATCCGCTCTTCTTGCCTCCCTGTCGCAGGCGCCGAGTTTTTACTCGCCGTACGGCTCACACACCGATGAACTTATGAAGCGCAAGGACTACGTGCTTGGTCGCATGGCGGATCTTGGTTATATAACGGGGCGTGAAGCTGATGACGCAAAACATGAAAAGCTCGTCTTTCTTCCTCCACGCCAGAACATTCTTGCCCCGCACTTCGTCATGATGGTAAAGGATTATCTGACGCAAAAGTATGGGGAAGACACGGTTGAATCAGGCGGCCTCGTAGTTACTACCACACTTGATGTTTCTTTGCAGAGTATTGCTGAGCGTGTTATTGAAGAAGGGGCGAAGCGGAATGAAACACTTATTAAAGCAAAAAATGCCGCGCTTGCGGCCGTTAACCCAAAAACAGGAGAAGTGCTGACACTGGTCGGCTCACGGGACTACTTTGACATCCAGCACGAAGGAAATTTTAACGTTGCAACCGCCCTGCGCCAGCCGGGGTCAGCATTTAAGCCTTTTGTATACGCAACCGCATTTAAGAAAGGGTTTACGCCGGATACGGTGCTTTTTGATGTTCCGACGGAGTTTAACCCCGGGTGCAATCCGGGAGCTACATCTACTATTGTTGAGTCAAAAAAGAACTCCCGCGGGCTAATTCTTGAGGGAGATAAGTGTTATCACCCCGGAAACTATGATGAAAAATTCCGCGGGCCTGTATCATTAAGAACATCTCTTGCTCAATCAATAAACGTAACTTCGGTAAAGCTCCTTTATCTTGCGGGCGCCAACGACTCAATACAGCTCGCACGAGATATGGGAATCACTTCGCTTGCGGACCCGAGCCGTTATGGCCTTTCTCTTGTTTTGGGCGGGGCGGAGGTAAAACTCCTAGAGATGGTCGGTGCATACGGAGTTTTCGGAAACGACGGTGTTTTAAATCCGCTTACGTATATCCTTGAAGTGAGACGGGGAGACCAGACACTTGAGAAAAAAGAGGATCAGCCAAGGCCGGTGCTTGATACGAATATTGCGCGAATAATCAATGATGTTCTCTCGGACAACGAAGCGCGGATAGGGGTATTTCAGAGAAACTCAAGCCTTTATTTTCCAAACCGCCGGGTTGCGGTTAAAACAGGCACAACCCAGGAATACCACGATGCGTGGACAATAGGATTCACCCCGTCCCTTGCCGCGGGCGTGTGGGTGGGAAACAACAATAATGACCCAATCCAGCAGAAAGGATCCGGGGTGCTTGCTGCAGCTCCACTTTGGCGCGCGTTCATGGACCAGGCCCTTGCGACGTCGACCTCTGAAGAGTTTCCGAAACCGGAATATCAAAAACCTGAAAAACCGATCTTGCGCGGTATCTGGCAGGGAAATACTACCGTTCAGATAGATTTAATCTCAAAAAAACTTGCTTCATCTTCTACGCCGCAGGAATTCATTGACGATGTCGCTGTGGGAGATCCGCACGATATTCTTTTTTGGATAGATCGGAGCGACCCAGTTGGACCAAAACCCGAACACCCCGAAGATGATGCTCAATATGTAAGCTGGGAGTGGGCGTTTCAACAATGGGTTAAAAACTCGGGTTTCAAATCAATGAGCTTCGATAGTCTTCCGAAAAATTACGACGACGTTCATACACCGGAAAACCGGCCCGTGATAACTATTGGTCTGACTACAGACCTCGCGGACACCTTTTCGTTCTCTTTTAGAATATCGTCAAAGTTTTCTTTGAAGGTTGCCGAGGTTTCTTTTGGAGACACAGTTATAAAAAGTGTTGCGTGGCCTGTAGTAAACCAGGACTACCCGATTAATGTTCCTAAAAAAGACATGCCGGAAAGTCCAACAGTTAGTATTAAAGCATATGACATGGTTGGGAATTCAAACGAGGCTTTCTTAACACCAGCACCACAGCTGTAAAAATCCCGCTTAAAGGCGGGGTTTTTTTATATTTGATAAGTAGTTAGACATTCCGTATCGGCATAAGCACATAGAGGAACGTCTCGTCGTTCGGCGACTGAAGAAGGGCTGGCGCGTGTTCTCCGGACATGCTAATAGCTACCGTGTCACCGGATATTGATTCCAGCCCGTCGAGTAAATATCTGAAGTTAAACCTAAGAACGACATCTTCACCAGTAAATTGCTCGCTTTCCATTTTTGAGTTCATAGAACCAAGTTCTGGATTTTGCGACTCTGTTACAAGCACCTTTCCCTCAAAAATAAGCGTTATGTCATTCAGTTTACTTGAAAGAACTGCGGCCGCGCGTATTTTTTGTATTAACTCCTCTCGTTTTATAACAGCGCGTGTTTCTGCGCTTTTAGGTATAATTCCTCCATATTCAGGAAATGCTCCATCAATCAATCGTGTTGTAATTGTGTGCTCCCCAATAGAAAAAGTTGCTTGGTTTTCTGTATACATTATTTTTATTTCAGTATCATCCTGGTATTCGAGACGAACCAATTCTTCCGCTGTTTTTAAAGGCAGAATAAACGGTGATGCTTCTCCTTCTGAGTTCATTTTATCCGGAATTGTTTTCTCAGCCAAACGGAACGTGTCGGTTGACGCAAGTTTTAATTTCTTTCCTTCTGTTTTAAAAAGAACACCTGAAATTTCCGGTTTTATTTCTGACCTGGAAACAGACGGTAAAACATGTTTAAGAGCGCATGAAAGCGCTGAAAAAAAGATGCTAAACGAAGACCCTTTTTTAATCTTTGGAATAAGAGGAAAATCTTTAGATGGTGTCCCATTAACGGTTATTTTATAATTTTCAGATTGTATGGAGAGAACACTGTTTTTTTCTTCAAGAACAATGTTTTCCTCTGGAACAGTTTGAAGAAGCGAGGAAAGGATTCTTGCTGGAATTGTTATAACTCCGTCTTTTACAACCCGTCCGGAAAATGATGCTTCAAGAGCTATCTCAAGATTTGTTGCAGTAACAGAACACCGTCTTCCTTTTGCTTCAAGAAGAATATTGTTTAGGATTGGAAGCGTTACATTTTTTCCTGTAAACCGTTCTGCTTGGGTAACAACGTTTTTAAGATTATCTCGCGTGCAAAGAATTTTCATAAAGTTCTCAGCTGTGCTGCGCACAGTAGTAGTATATATTCTATATTACTACTCTATTACTATTATTAGTAAGCGATTTTCTGGGGATTAATAGATGAACACCAATACAGGCTGGCTGTTCCTGTTTTTTTATACCATGAGTATGGTGTGGAAAAAAAAAGGACAAGACAAGAATATTTTTTTAACTAAAAACTTCTCCTTCCTTTTCTTGTCAGAGCGCAGCATTAGTTAAGCACATATCCATCCACTGCATCAACTATTATTATACGGCTCACCCACAGCGTTACGCACAACCCATACTATGAAGTATAAACTTTTTCTTTTATAAGTTTAATTTCTTCTTCCAAATTTAAGTTCGTTTTTATTTCATCAACAATCTTTTTATATGCGTGGATCGCCGTTGTATGGTCTTTTCTTCCTAGCTTTTCTCCTATAAAAGGGAAAGAACACTTTAATTCATCTCGAAGGAGATACATTGCCACTTGGCGTGGCTTTACAACACCCTTCTTTCTTGAACGATTTATGATCTCTTTTTCGCTTATCTCGTAAAAGTCAGCAACAGCCTTAATAATCTTCTTTGGTGTTGCAAATTTTCGTGGAGCATAAATGACCTGGTTGAGCGTCTTTTTTACGTCTTCCAAAGACGGAGGCAGGTTCGACATTTTTGATGTCAGGATAATTCGATTAAGTGCCCCCTCAAGCTCTCGAATATTACTTTTTATTGTCTGAGCGACATACTCGAGTATTTCCGGCTGTATAGAAACACCTTTTTTTTCAGCTTTCAGTTTAAGAATAGTAAGTTTTGTCTCGTAGTCGGGTTCTCCAATATCGGCTATCATTCCTCCCTCAAAACGCGACTTCAGGCGGTCCTCAAGTGTTGCTATGGCCGCAGGCGGCCTGTCGGAAGATATAACTATCTGTTTGTTGCTTTCATAAAGCGCATTAAAGGTATGGAAGAACTCCTCCTGCATTTTTTCAGTTTTTGCCATGAACTGTATATCGTCCATAATAAGGAGGTCGCACGTACGATACTTTTCCTTTAACTGGTTCATTTCCTGATTTTTTAGCGCTTCAACAATCTCCCCCATAAATTTTTCTGATGAAACGTACTTTACTTTCACTTTAGGATTTTGCTTTATAAGTTCGTTCCCGATTGATTGGATAAGGTGTGTTTTTCCAAGTCCGACCCCGCCGTATATAAAAAGAGGGTTATATACGTGTCCGGACTGTTTTACGACAGACTGGGCAGCGGCATGCGCGAGCTCGTTGAAAGAACCAACAACAAAAGAGTCGAATGTGTATTTCGGGTTCAAGTTTGTTTCTGGGTTTATGTTCATGTCCTTAAGCTCGAATTCCGATGCCAGAGAAGAATCTTCAGATATATCCATCAACCTCTTTTTTATCTGGATCGGCCGGTCTGTTCGCACTGCCGCCAGCTGCGGCTTTCCAATAGTAAAGCCAACCTCCTTTATTTCGGGGTTGAGATTCCGAATTGCCCGGAGAATGAATTTATTGTATTTATTTTGAAGCCACTCTTTTGCAAAGCCGTTCGGGACGGAAACCATAATTCGCCCGTTGTCGGCATCAATAATGGCTGTATCTTTGAACCACGTTACGAAAGAGGCTCGGCCAACGCTAAGCTCTATTTCCGAGAGCGCCGTTTTCCACAAATCACTGAGTTCCATGACACAAAGACACTTCCTTCATTCTAGAGAACATCGGCTTGAGCACACCAGAAGCAGCTATGTGGTTCTTTGGTTGCGATGACGACCGGGTATTGAAGAGGAATGAAGAAAGGTTCTAAATTTACAAAAGCTTTTTAAAGCACCCCTGTATTATAGTTGAAGTATCAAACAAAGAAAATTTTATAAAACTGAATAAGGTGTTGAGAGACTGTGAATAACTCCCGATAGTTAAAATTCAGTATCAGCAGGAAAAAATTTTCTGAAAGCCGGCAACAGCACTACAGCGTGAGTAGACAAGTCTTTTGGAACGAGTATAATGGTGGATATGTCCATAACCTATCAGCCAAAAAAAAGGAAAAGGAGCAAGAAGCATGGGTTTTTGGTCCGCATGCGTTCCAGCACAGGACAAAATGTTTTAAAACGACGTCGTACAAAAGGGCGAAAACGACTTACGGTCTAGTTGTTTTATATCAAGTTACTGCGGAAAACAGTTGCGACAGAGAGCTCCTTAGGTTTTTCTGCGGGACCTTTTCTCCTTATGGCCTTTAAACGACACCAGCTCCCTCGGAAAGATATCGCAAAACTTTTCAAAAACGGCAGAAGGGTTCGTGTTGCTGCGGGGATGCTTATCTTGACGAAAACCGGGAACCAACCAACCCGGTATGTCTGTATTGTGCCAAACACTACAGCTCCGCAAGCTTCAAAACGGAACAGAATTCGTCGTATGGCGCAAGAACGGATCAGGAAATGTGGGCGCCTACCGGAAACCGGGTATGACCTTGTTCTCATTATTGGAGGACATCTTGCAAAAGCAACAAGAAAAGTCTTCTATCAGAAACTCGACGAGGTCTTCTCTCTTTTTCAGGCGGCGGAAACGCGATTTAGACATATATCGGGCAGGATGTAAAGGCAGGTATTATCGGACTTAAAATTTTATGGAAAGAACAAAAAAAATTTTTCTTTTTTGCATCAAGCTTTACCAAAAGACGCTTTCGCCGGACCACGGGGGTATTTTTTCCGTACTTCCCTATTTTCGCTGCAGGTTCTATCCTTCGTGTTCAGTGTATGCCGAAGAGTCTATCCGTCAATATGGACTTATTGATGGAATTATTGCATCACTTAAAAGGATTGTCCGTTGTAATCCGCTACATCCGGGCGGATATGATCCTGTTGTTCGGTAGAACAAGTCTTTATAAATATTTTCTGGGTGTTGCAAGAATATTAATTTTTTTAACTCGTTTGCTACGACAACATAGAATTCATGAATCCTTTTATACTCTTCTATAACACAGTTCTCTATCAACCGCTCTTAAACGGGCTCATTTTGATTTACTCAGCTCTTCCGGGAACTGATATGGGTGTTGCCATTATTGCCTTTACGATTTTGATACGACTTTTACTTGTTCCCATCACCCAAAAATCCTTGGAAGCACAGCGGAAAATGGCAATTCTCCAGCCAAAAATAAAAGAGATTCAAGAAGCGCATAAAGACAAAAAAGAAGAACAGGCAAAGAAGATGATGGAGCTCTATAAAGAGCACAAAACCAATCCATATTCAGGATGTTTGTTTGCTATAGTACAAATCCCTGTTTTTATAGCACTTTTTTCTGTTTTTAGATATGGCTTCGGGGATAACATTTCTTCAAGTCTCTATTCATTCGTCCCATACCCCCCAAACATCAGCCCGTTGTTTCTTGGGGTAATGGACCTCTCAAAAGGAAGTATCTGGCTTGCTCCTCTTGTTGGTATTAGCCAATATATTCAAACCGTCCTTATGCCAATGCCGCAGCAATCAAGTTCGGATAAGAGTTTTTCCGCCGACTTTGGGAGGGCGATGCAAGCACAAACAAAATACATTCTTCCGGTTTTTATTTCCTATATTTCCATACAGTTTCCATCAGCACTTGCTCTTCACTGGACAGCTTCCAATATTTTTGCTATAGTGCAGCAAATGATTCTAAACAGGAGGAAATAACCAAACGTGATGGAAAAAATAAAAGAAAAAGCAAAAGAACTTCTTGGGCAGATCGGGATTGAGGCTGAGCTTGAAATGAATCAATCTGCGGGGTCAGAAACCTCCCAACTCCTTATTTCAACGCCGGAAGCACGGCTTCTCATCGGGCATAACGGCCAAAATCTTCATTCACTTGAATACCTTTTAAAAAAAATACTGCAAAAAGAACTTGGAACTGTTCCGTCCTTTTTCCTTGACGTGAACGGATATCGCGCACACATCCTCGAGGAGTTGAAAGAAGAGGCGCGGGGTGTGGCAAAAAAAGTAAGGCTGTATAGGAAGGAAATTTATCTTCGTCCAATGACCTCATTTGAGCGGAGGACAGTCCACATGGTGCTTGCCGAATACCCCGACATCACAACCGAGTCTTCGGGCGAGGAACCCCGGCGGGTGGTTATTATAAAACCGTATCCATAAAACTCACGCTAAAAAATCTGCCCCGATGGACATCGGGGCAGATTTACTTTTCTCTTCATTTCCCAAACCGCGCGAGTTTCCATCCGGACACCGGCACGTCACTATTACAATACAAGCCTCCACACGGTTCCGTCTTGTTTGTCCTGGAAGAAGAGGTATTTTCTGTCGGGGGAAGTAAAAAGATTTATTGCGTCAAACGAACCAGTAGGAAGAATCTCCTGCATAACCGTCGACGTCGCGCTTATTTTATAGAACGTATCGTTAAAGAATTCGTTTCCCATATACCAGTCATCGGGCAATACGGCAAAACTGCCGATGTTTTTGGGGACCGCGCAAAAGAAGGTGACGTTGTCGGCCGCAAATGCGCATTTTTCGGGAAGCGTCGGGTATTGAAGCTCCTTCTGATTTTTTCCGTCAATTCCGGAAACAAAAAGTTTCAGGTCTTTGCCCGACGAGTTCGTCTTTGCGAACAGCAGTGAAGTTCCTTTTGGAGATGGCAGAATCGTAAGGCCGTTTGAATCCGCCACGAGTGCGTCCGCTCGGCGGGTTTGGGTGTCAAAGCCGAAAAGAATTCCGGGTGCCACACCGGACGGGCGCGAGACAAGCAGTATTTTATTTTTTGAGGCCCAAAAGAGGATGAAATCAGGAATGGGTGTTGAATAGAGTATTTTTGGGGATTTTGCATTTTCATCGGTAACGACAAGATTTGTTTTCCCGGCTAGAGGGAGGAGATATGCGAGCTGGTTTCCGTCCGGCGACCATTGAGATGATGTGATGCCGGACGGAAGGAAGATAACGCCGGAAGTGGATGTTTTTCCGATAAACCGTTTAAGGCTGTCTGATTCAACGTACGAAAGAACATAGTTATCTTTTTTGGGCTCCCTCCATAAAGCCTCAAGTATTCCCAAAATTGTAGTACTTGAAATTTTTTGTGCGTTCGTGCCGTCGATTGCAACGGATTCGGCGTTCCCGGTTTGTTTATCAAAAAACAATATTCTTGAGGCGTCTTGAGAAATCGCTGGAGAAACAACCGGTTTTTTTATGACTTGGATGAGTTTGCCCTCTTTTTTAAGCTCAGCCCGCTCGGCTTCGGGAGTTCCTGTTGCCATTTCTCCCTGGTCGGACTTCTCCGGCGGTGTAGGCAGAGCCCCTCCGGGACGCACCCCTCCCTGAGGGAAAAGGCTTTCAAAAAACCCGGGTTCTTCTCCGCCCGTTTTACTTCCTCCGGAAAACATATAAATAAGAAGGACTATCAAAACAAGAAGCAAAACACCTGCCGCGATGATAATTGTGAGAGGCTTTTTTTCCATGAAAAAATTTATTCTGATAAGTTTTATTAACAGCCCAAATTATACTTTGCGCAATAAACTCCCTTTAACTTAAATCCAGGGAGAAGGTCGGGGTTTATTGTATTCAAAATAATGTATGAAAGAGCGACAAGAAGAAGCCCAAAAAGGGCATTTGATATCCACTGCTTTGCTTCCCCCGATTTTGAGGGGTTTCCGCCAGAGTAAATATAAAGGACTCCTCCATACACCAGCGCGCCCAGGGCGGCAATCGCTGCTAGGCCGAGAAGGTATTCATACAGGCTCTGCAGGTAGTTGTAATAACAACTCTTTGTGTCTGCGCATGTTGCGGCCTGCGCAAGAAGCATGTCGGGCGAAACAGAAACACACGCCCCCCCGCTGGGACAAGGGGTCTTTGCGAGAGTTGTGTCGGTACCGAGCAGGCTAAAGAAAAAAAATAGAAAAGCCGCAGAAAAAAGGAAAATTGTAATTTTTAGTTTCATAAAAATTATTATTTATACTGAAGAGTAAACGAAGAGGACAACCGTACCTGAAACCTATTGGTGCTTACAATATTAAGGAAAATAAGCTGGTCTGACGACCCCGAAGCCCCCTGGTCCTCCCCGGGCTGTATCGTAAGAAAATTCGGTCTTTGGTTGCCGGTTGTCTGAATATTCTTTCCGTTCACTTGCCACGTGTAGGCAAGCAGGGGCAATTCTCCCTGCGGATAGAAGAACGGCTCCGCAAGAACAGAAACGGAAGACCCCATACCCGCCTCAAGTCTTGTAAGCACGCGCGGTGTATCCTCTCCAAGCGCAGGGCTTACCGCATAAAAGTTTATTCTCGGGTTTGTGGTGTAAGACAGGAAGGTTTTTTCCTTTGAAACTGTTTTCGAATAATTTTCTATCAAAACAGAAACGCGGTCTTGAAAATCCGGGAACTCTTGTGTATATGAGTAAATATTTTTCCCGGTCCCTGACGAATTCGGCATAAGCGAATTATTAATGGTCCATGTGTAAATGAACCGCGACGCATCAAGGCCCGGCGTGTTCGCGATGGCCATAATTGATACCGGAGAGCCGGCTGTGGGCAGGGCCTTCCCTTTATACCACGGCGGTATATACGTATTGGTCCACCAGTAAAAAGAAAGGTCAACAACTTGTATCGTTAATGTTTTTGAGTTTGCAATGCCGTTCGGGAGCGTTATTTTCGCCTGCACCGCATACGAACTTCCAAGACTTCCGGCGGTAAAGGTATAGTATGATTTTCCGACGCCGGAGGCGTCCCGGATAAATTTTCCGTTGACATACCAGTCAAAATTACTGCGCTCTTTTTCAAAAGAAAAAGAATCAACAGAAA
>MHQP01000028.1 GCA_001820685.1 Candidatus Sungbacteria bacterium RIFCSPLOWO2_01_FULL_47_32
TAAGAATGTCGGCAACCTTTGCCCAGCCAACCCACGTCAAATTAGCAAAAAAGGTTGCGATAAATGCATAAAGTATTTTTCGTCTAAAAGAAATAGTGGTTTCACTAGGGCTCCACAATAGTTCTTCGCGAATAAAGACAAGAGGCATACAAAATATGACTCCATATATGAGCATGTAGTAGGCAAATGCCAGTGGAGCAAGAAAAAATGTAGGAGACAACAGGACGGCAATCAATACGCCGTTAAATACAATCCCTTCTGTAAGACTTGCCGCACCGGCGGAAAAATAGAGTTCCTTGAATGTGTAGTGATACCGGCGAATGAGAAAAAGATTAAAAAGAGCAAGCGCTAAATAAAACCCAAAGATGATGATAAACGAAGGAATTGGTTTGGGATGATGCCCGCTGAAACTTCCTATAGTTGGTGATAAAGACAGCTCATAAACCATTGAGCCGACCAAAAATATTACAAAATATAAAAATACCGCTTTTCCTCGCGAAAGTGTCAATTTCTCCCGAAAATGATAACGGTTGTCAAGCCAAAGACCGAGGAAAAAAATAAGATACAGAAGGGACTCGGTAAACCAATAGGGGCCACCAATGCCAAGTGTGAGCCACCAAAGGACGATGTTCGCCAATCCTAGTAAATACCAAAATGTTAAGTTGTGAAACAGTCGAGAAATCATGGTTATTAAAAAATTTTCTTCCCCCAAAATTAAAATATGGTTTCCCCCTTCGCTAAAGCTTCGGAAGGGCAGGCGAGCCGATACTTTTACTATAACACATTTTTCTGCAGTATTCTAAAGATAGTCCGAACCCCAGTAGTAAAGCAGAGCTTACTACGGGGCACAGCGCATTTCGGCCCTCGACAAACTCAGGGCGAGCCTGCCTGCCAGCAGGCAGGGAAGCCCCCCCGCCTGTCTGCGTGCGTACCCGCACAGGCAGGCCTGACTGCGAGCGAATTCGCTCAGGGCAGGCGTACACCTGCCCGCGTGCAACGCGCAGGCGGGTCGGCGCAGGAGGGGAGCCGCACCGATGCTTGCCCCGTACCAATCCTAGGTAAAAACTCACTGATACGTAGATGTTAGCCGAAGGCGATACCGCGAGATAGGCCTAGATTAGGAAACGACGTATTCGGGATTGGTGTGGGGACAATTTTCCCGATGGTTTTTACCATCGCGGATCCTCGATTTTGTTATTCCGCTTTGCGGAGACAAAATCGGGACAAGTTTTTCTTTGGCGGCATTTAAAATCAGTATATATTCACACCAAGTATGCTATTAAGTTTCAATCTCAATTTATCAATTTGCTTCTGGCACTTTGTGGTCGATTCTGTGCCAGACGGAGGAATACCACAGTTGATTTTATTTTCTTTGCCATCAAGCGATACGGTAATTCGATACGACGCTTGGTCTGGTACAAGCGGTTCTTTAGTAAAGTCTTGCGATTGCAAAGTTATGAGACCAGCATCCGAAATAGTTTTACGAATATCGTCCAATTCTACTGGAAGAAGTGAACGTTCAATTTTATTTGCTTCTTTTGCGCCGCCCTGCGTTGTTTCTCTATAAGTAATATGGGCACTAGCAATTTTAACTTCAAACGAGCTTCCGAAAATACTTCCGCCAGCAAAGAAGTCAAGCGCAAGGGCGACGCTTTGAGTTTGATTACTTCCGGAATTTTGTTGGCCGCTAGTCGTAGTAAGAGTTTTGATGTAATAGGTGGTAGAATCACAAGTAAAAAGTTCATTTTGGGAAATTGCTTCCGCGTAAACTTCCACTTGAGCGCCTGCCTTTACAGAAAAACCCGTACTAGCCATGTCCATATTTTTACACTCCGCCTCACCCGGACTAACGTTTTTGATATAATAGATCACTCGAGTCTGCGTTCCGTCGTCGGTGCGTACATTGAGATATGCCGGACCACCGTAGGAAATGTATTCTGTTACGTTTTCTACAACTGTACCAATAATTTTAATGTCGCCTCCGGTGGACAGTTTTTGAGTAAGAACAACATTTTGATTAACAGATTTGTTTGTGGTTGGCGTTGTCTTTTGCGAAGCAAAATAGAATACTACCCCACCAAGTATCAAAATCACAACACCAATGATGATAACTTTCTTATTCATATGATTAAAAATTTTCTTCCCCCAAAATTCCGTATAAAATAATCGCCGAGCGAAGCGAGACGAACCCTTCAAACTTGCAATTTCCTATGTGGTGCCGGGGGCGGGGGTCGAACCCGCACGTCCTTGCGGACATCAGATCTTAAGTCTGACGCGTATGCCAGTTTCGCCACCCCGGCGCATAAGAGTTTTGTTTATCCCGTTCAAACTTTTGACTGAGGCGTAGGCGGGAATTGTTTTGCTTCTCGCAAAACCCAGAGAAATTTTTGACGCCTCGGACGTAGCCTCGGCTAAATTTCTCGTCAAATGCAAAGCAGTTTGCATTCGACCCCGCGCCGGGATTTTGTTCCCTGTTTGTCCAGAATTGTGAAACAAGTATGGTTACAAACAGCAATCCCGTAGCAAAATGTTGGCCAAGGCCTGGGCGGGAATTGCACCCGCGCATAAGAGTTTTGCAGACTCCTGCCTTACTACTTGGCTACCAGGCCAACATTTTGCGGCGGGACAGACTCCTGTGTTAGCTACTTCACCACTACGCCAAAAGTTTGAACGGGACGGACTCCTGCCGTTTCAAAATTTTACTTCATAAAATTTTGAAAACAGCCCCGCACTATAAAAACATTAATGTGTCGGGGCGTGAAAAAGCAAGGTTGCTTGCTTTTTCACCTGCTTGGATATTAGGCCAGATTTATGTACGGGACAGACTCCTGCCACTATAAGTCTAAGTGAATATGAGGGCAAGCCCCTTGCCAAATCTAGCCCACATATTATACCGTTTTTGAGCTTTTTAGCAATCGCTCAATAACATCGTCGAGCGTTGCTTCCACCCGGAAACTAGATGCAAGCGCGTGCCCCCCTCCGCCGAACTTTTTTGCCGTCTCTGACACATTGAATTTTTTATGATACTCCGAGCGAAGACTTCCCCGCACAATTCCAGGCTCTTCAGGGTGTTCTGTAAGCAAAACTGCGGCTCGCGATTCCGGAATTGCCGAAAGGAGCGAAGAAAATCCGTCGAGATATTCTTTTTTTATTCCGTAGCGGGAAAAATCATTCGCAGTAAAGAATGAATACGCAAGTCCCGTTTCGTGATCAAGTTGTGTTCGGAGGATTGCTTCTCCCCACACGCGAAGCGAATCCAGCGGGCGGATGTTTGTTTCTGTATGCCGGACAATTTCCCGTGTTGTTACTCCTTTCGTCAGGAGGAAACTTGCAACACGCAACGTGTGGGGCGTTACGTTTGAATGCTTGAATGTCCCCGTATCCGTGAGAATGCCTGTTAAAAGACAGCGCGCAATATCTTTTGAAAAATCGATTCCGTTCACGGCAAAAAAGTCATAAACAAGTTCTGCGGTGGAAGAAGCGGTCGTATCAATAAGGTGGAAACCGGACATGTGCCGGCCGAGCGGATGATGGTCGAAAGTTAAACATTCAATATGAGAATTCGCCTTGAACCAGCTTTCAAGACCAAGACGGCTCTTATCGCCGTAATCGAATACGATAACAAGGTCGAACGGCTCCGGAGGGATTGAATCGCGAAATGCATTGCTTTCCGGAAGGAAGGCAAGCCCTGAAGGGATCGGTTCTTTGGAATATAAAAGCGCTCCCCCGGGCTTGATGGACTCAAGCCATTGGTAGAGCGCGAGCATCGAAGCAACGCCGTCTCCGTCGGGAGATTCGTGCGTTGCAAGGATAATGTGCCGGGAACGCTTTATGAGGTTGTAGGCTTCGGAAAATTTTTGGTTATGCAAGTAGCTCGTGTGCGAAAGGCGCATTAAGGCATGCGTTGGCCGCAAGTAAACGGGGCATTCGCACGTTTTGTTTCCATCGGGACTATTTCGACGGAAAAATTACTTTTTGGAGGGCTTATTCTCAACACTAATGTCGGCAAGCAGGGCTTCTATTCGTTCTCTCCGTTTTTCTTCCTTATCTATCGCAAACATTATTTTCGGAACAGGACGTATGCGGAGGGCCCTATTCAGGGATTTTTGTATTCCATACGTTTTTCTCGAAAGCTCTTCGAGCGTTCTTTCTTCGTCCCCTGCCGTCGCTTCCAATACCGTTATGAAGACGCGCGCCGATATCTTGTTGTCCGTTGTGTCAACGTGGGTAATGGTAAGGAGAGAGCCCTCCGGCATGTCAAAATCCCGGAGGATGATTTTTGAGAGCTCTTCTTTGATAAGCTCATTTAATTGTTCAAGTCGTTTCATTGTCTGTTTTTATCTTACTCCTTCCCGGAAGAGCGTACAATTTTTTTTGTTGATAACTCCTGGAAGCGGATGATGATTAAAGGCTGACGACAGACGAGGACAAAACAAGCGCCTTTCGGCGCCTTACTAAAGCCGTTTTCGTATGATTTCTTCGTCAAAAACCATGATCGTGTCTCCTTCCTGTATTTTTCCGTCCCCTGCGGCCATAATTCCGAATTCAAACCCGGCGGCTACAGTTTCAACGTTCTTCTTGTTTTGTTGAAGCTGGAGTATTTTTGCCTCCCCTGATGGGACGCTTTGTCTCACTATTTCAAGTTTAGCCCCATTTTTCAACTTTCCCTCCAAAACTCTCCCGCCGACGATTTGTTTTGAACCGGATGATTTAAAAGTCGCAAGGATTTTTGCCTTACCGAGCTCTACTCGGTTGATTGTGGGCGTGATGAGGTCGGACATTTCCGCTTTAATAGCGTCGACAAGGTCGTAAATAACATCTTTTACTATAATGTTGATATTATTTGCTTCGGCAAGCTGTTTTGTCGCGGGAACAACTTTTACCCGGAAACCGGCAACAAGCGCATGCCCGACAATCGCCGTTTTGATATCGGATTCCCCAATATCCCCAAGTTCGCTTTTTAATATTTTTACGCCGACTTCCGGATACACGAGCGAAGCAAGGATTGCATCGAGCGCCTCCTGCGAGCCGCTGACGTCGGATTTCAAAACGAGAGCCAGCATCGGTTTTTCTTCAACAACCGCGGTTTCCGCGCGTTTCGGCGAAAGTTCCTTTGACTCTTGCATCTTGGCATGCGCTTCTGCCTCACTTCTTGTTTTGAAACTCATGAACGTGTCCCCCACAACAGGGATGTGGTCAAGAGACGAAATAACAACCGGCATTGAGGCGCGAGCTTCTTCAATCGGTTTGCCCGTAAAGTTTTCGAGGATGCGAACACCCTCGACAAAACCGCCCAGCGCCAAAAATTCTCCTTTTCGGAGAGAGCCTTCGCGGAGCAGAAGCGTTGTTGTAACTCCCCTGCGCGCGTCCCTGTGCGACTCAATAACAACTCCCTCCGCATTTTTTGCCGGGTCGGATTTTAGTTCCTGAAGTTCGGCAAGGAGAAGGATGGTTTCAAGAAGTTCGTCAATGTTTTTTCCTTCTTTTGCGGAGATTTCGACGACAGGAACTTGCCCGCCCCACCCTTCAACCAGCACTTCGCTTTCCGCGAGTTCTTTTTTGACGCGGTTTGCGTCAGCTCCTCCCTTATCCATTTTGTTCAGTGCAACTACGAACGGAATATTTGTTTTTTTAATTATTTGGATTGATTCTTTTGTTTGAGGCTTCACACCCTCGTCCGCCGCAACAACAAGAACCGCAATGTCCGCAACGCGGGCTCCTCGGGAGCGCATTGCGGTAAATGCTTCATGCCCCGGCGTATCGATAAAAGTTATTTTCTTCCCGTTATGTTCCGCTTCGTAAGCGCCGATGTGTTGCGTGATGCCGCCCGACTCCGACTCCATTACTTTTGTTTTGCGGATATAGTCGAGGGTCTTTGTTTTTCCATGATCAACATGGCCCATAATTACCACAATGGGCGGGCGCGTGTGTTCAGCATTTTTCTCTTTTTTTTCTGTCTTTTTTACCATTTCGTTTTGTGTCTTGGTTTTTTGTCTTTTTTTATTTTTGTTTCAGGGTTTCTTCAAGCGCAGATTTTTCTTCTTCGGACAGTGGGTGTTTGGGAATTCCATTCTCAATTTTTTTGCCGTATGCCCGGGCGTTATCGCGGGAATACAAGCTTGAAAAAATGATTCCGTTGTTTGTCCGGTCAAGCAGCACAAGCGTAAAACTTTGGTCCCCTCCTGTTTCCGCAAACGGGTTATAGCGTTTGAAGCCGACCTTCTGCACGGCAATATTCGATATTGCCTCGAGAACGGCGATTCTTGGTTCAAGCACATCAAGCCGGATTTCTGCCTTGCCGAGCCGTGCCAGTGTTTCTTTGAATGCATCGCTCTGGTCTTTCGCGTTTACGCCGAAAACCGCGTTCCATTTCTTCTTCATGCCGAGAGTGAGGACCAAGAGAACGCCGGAGAAAAGAGCGAGAACGGCGATTGCGGCAATCGTCAGATTTTGAGAGGTAAAAGCCATAATTTATTAATATTCCCAAGTTACTAGTAAAGGATACCAGAGAAATAAGCAAATTGCTATGGATACAGGAGTATTTGGCATTAGGCCTTGCAATTTTATACGATTGTGTTATTGTAATTACAATACTTCGCCAGAATCGTCGGTGTCGGCGTCCGATGGCGGGGTGGTTGCATATTTGCGGCACACGCGGATATGCCCCGCGGGCAGGCTATGCTCGGCATTAGGCCGGAGTCTCGCGCCCCATCCAATCAAAAAACCCATTACTTCTAAGGCGAAGTACTGGGTTGTTTTTTTATAGGTTTTTATAAGGAGGCCTGGTATGCCCAGTCCTTTATCCTATATAAAGCGGTGTATTCTAAAAATAGCTCGAACGGAATTCTGTCCTCGCCGCGCTTTGCGCGGCTCGGAATTGGCGGGTGGGCATAATAAAAGGCGAAGCCGAGAACATTCCAAACCGCCAAAAAACCTGAAAACAAATCGGCTCGAACCATATTTTGATTGATAAATCCTTTTCCTTTTCGCCAAAAAAGCCCTTTCAAATCCTATGCGAGCGGCGCGTTCCGCGCCGCGAGGTTGAGCTTTCTTTCTTGCAAAATTCCAACTGGCGGAGGGTACAGGATTTGAACCTGTGAGGGACTTTCGCCCCAACTGGTTTTCGAAACCAGCGCATTAGACCGC
>MHQP01000029.1 GCA_001820685.1 Candidatus Sungbacteria bacterium RIFCSPLOWO2_01_FULL_47_32
GGCCAAGAAAACGCCTTAACTATCTTACACCATATGAAGTATTCAAAAAAAATTGCGTTTTGGAATAGAATTAGGGGGGCGAACGCTTCAATTTGGTACAATAACATCAGCGTTTTATCAGCGTATCTATCAGCGTTACATTAAGTCAGCGGAAGTTATGGTCAATTCCGAACTTGCAAAAATGTTATACGAAATGGCGCTTCTTCTCGAAATGAAGGACGTGCCATTCAAACCGCGTGCCTATGAGCATGTGGCACTCTCCGTTGAGGGGCTTGAAGAAGATGTAAAAGATATTTACAAAAAAGGCGGAACAAAAGCGCTCATGGCGGGAATTCCGGGTGTCGGGCAGGGGATTGCGGGTTTCATTGAGGAATATATAAAAACCGGGCGCGTGAAAGAATACGAAAAAATGAAAAAAGAAACCCCCGTTGATATTTCCGGACTTAAGGCGGTTGAGGGAGTAGGCCCGAAGATGATAAAAACTCTTTGGCAAAAACTAAATGTGAGAACGCGTGAAGACCTGGAACGCGCCGCACGCGCGGGAAAAATACGGAAACTCGAACACTTCGGGAAAAAGTCGGAAGAAAAAATACTGAAAGGAATTGAATTTTTAAAGAGCTCCGGTGGGAGAAGGATTCTCGGGCATGTATTGCCGGAAATTCTGACGCTTGAAAAAATGATACAGGCGTTTCCCGAAGCCGAACGCGCTATCGTTGCGGGCTCGGTCAGGAGGAAAAAAGAAACAATCGGGGATATTGATATTCTTGTTGTTTCAAAGAAGCCGGAAAAAATAATGGAACGGTTCTTGGAGATTCCGTTCATTCTTCATGTATATGGTTCGGGTGCAACAAAAACAAATGTGAAACTGAAGAATGGACTGGACGCCGACCTTCGTGTTGTTCCTGCGGAGTCGTTCGGCGCCGCCCTTAATTATTTTACCGGCTCGAAAGAGCATAATGTTGCGCTCCGGCAAATCGCCATAAAAAAAGGGTATAAGTTGAATGAATATGGCCTCTACAAAGGAACGAAGCAGATCGCGGGCGGGAGCGAGGAGGGACTGTACAAAGCACTCGGACTTCGGTATATTGAGCCGGAACTTCGTGAGAATACCGGAGAAATTGAAGCGGCGCGGGCAGGCAAACTTCCGGAATTGATAAACTACGGCGAACTAAAGGGAGATTTGCAAATTCAGACGGACTGGACGGACGGGGAGAACTCAATGGAAGAAATGGCGCACGCGGCCATAAAAGAAGGTCTTGAGTATATCGCGATAACCGACCACACAAAAACACTTGCCATGACCGGAGGGGCGGACGAAAAGAAGCTTACGAAACAAATGGAGGCGATTGATAAACTCAATGAAAAGTTAAAAAAACAAGGGCACGCGCTCAAAGTTTTAAAAGGAGCGGAAGTGAACATTTTGAAAGACGGGACGCTTGATATTGACGATAAAACGCTTGCAAAACTTGATGTCGTGGGAGCGGCCGTGCATACTCACTTCAATTTGTCCGGCGAGGAGCAAACGAGGCGCATCATTCGCGCGATGGAAAATCCGAATCTTGACATCATCTTTCATCTTTCGACGCGCCTCATAAACAAGCGCGAGCCGATAGAATTTGATAGTGATGAAATCATACAAGCCGCCAAACGAACGGGAACCATTCTTGAAATAGACGCCTATCCCGATCGCTCGGACATAAAGGACGAATACATAAAAAAATGTGTTAAGGCGGGAGTAAAAATGTCCATTGATTCGGATGCTCACGCAACTGCCCATATCAAATTTCTTGAAAACGGAATTTCGCAGGCGCGCAGGGGATGGGCTAGAAAAGGAGACATTGTAAACGCGTGGCCTCTTCAAAAACTTCTATCATTTCTTATAAAAAACAAAAAACGGCCATAAGTTTGCTTTTCGTTCTAGCTATTATGTATTCAAAAAAAAGACGGGCTTAGAGCCCGCCGATATTTTGTCAGTCAATTCTCTTCCACGAAGAGGCATGTTCTGCTAACATGGAAGCCTTGATCAAATTTCCCAAGTCAAAGTTTATATCCTCGTATTTTTCGGAAAGATTTTGCATGAATTCTTTAAGAACTGCATCGGCTTCTTCGGGTTCCCAATGGTCAAAGCCCTCCTCGCTATTTTCCATATAATAAGCTTCTTCTCCGCGCGGAGACCGTATGGAAACGACTTTGACCGATAGTTCTCCGCTATCGTCCCGGAAAGTTTTGAACTCGCCGACAAATTGAGGGTAGTATGGAGGTTTATGGAAAAAGTGGGTTATTTCAACCATCAGATGAAAGTCGGGAAGAGAGTATGCCGTTGAGGCGCGAAACTGGTATTTCCCTTTCGGGAAAAGCTCTTCAATCGTCATGGTGTTTCCTCCTTTGGTTTTGTTTTGTTTGGTTAAAATCCATACACGCAGTTTTTCGCGAATGTAAGGCGCGAGGAAGTCATAAAACCTTTCCAGAGAGAAAAAATTTTTTCGATAGTGCCTTGAGAAACTCTGAATTTTTTCTTTCCGTATAGTGTTTCAACGACGCTGCGGTCCGGAAGAGTTTACGGAAACACCCGCGGATCTTATTCGGGCGTCAGGTCGTATTTTAGCCATAGAACAACCCTTTCATACTTTTCGGTATGGAAAGAGCCGCATATGATCGTTTCTTTGTGGAAAATATCTTCCTGCCTAAGCGGGTATCTTCCATCCTGTCGGACATAGAAAACTATCTTCAAATCTTCGTTTTCGCATGTCGTTACCTGTTCATACGAGTGAAGTTTCCGCGGCGAGGAGAACGGCGCACAGCCGGAAAGAAAAACTGCAAAAATAAGCAAAAACAACCCACTCATATCTGCTTCGCGTGTTGTCAAAGGCCAATTTCTTTTGTTGTATGCTATAATAGATTCAAGGTTTCCACAAGTCTCAAACTTGCAATTCATCTTAAAAAGCCCATAATGAATTGACTATTTACTGTTTGGGCTTTATTCATGACACTATTTAAAGAAAAAGTATATTCAGTCGTACGCAAAATTCCAAAAGGGAAAGTGCTTACATATCAGACCGTCGCGCACGCGATCGGATGCGGGAGGGCAGGAAGGGCTGTGGGGAACGCGCTAAATAAAAACCATTCCCCGGCAGTTCCGTGCCATCGCGTTATACGAGGAGACGGACTGGTCGGCGGATTCAACGGAGGCGAAGACCGGAAAATAAAATTGCTTTCTCGGGAAGGAATTATTATATCAAACGGTCGTATTGACCTCTTGAAATATTTGCACCATGGAAAAAGAAAACATTCTTGAAGTAAAAAATCTGACGGTTGTACTCGACGGGGAAACCCTGCTTAAAGACATAACGTTTTCCGTTGTCGAAGGCGAGGCGCTTTCTATTATCGGGCCGAATGGAGCCGGAAAAACTCTTCTTTTCAGAGCACTTCTTGGTTTCATTCCCTACAAAGGAGAAATAACATGGAGAGACGGAGTTAAGATCGGATACGTTCCTCAAAAATTTCTTGTTGAGCGTTCGACCCCCATCACGGTGCGGGAGTTTTTTTTGCTCCACTCGAAACATTTTTGGGCGCCGGAGAAATCGTTTGTTGGGCACTTAAGCCACGAACTTTCTCTTGTGGGTCTTTCGAAGGAAATTCTTGGAAAACCGATGGGGGAAATTTCAGGAGGACAGCTCCAGAGGGTGCTTGTTTCCTGGGCGCTCATTGATCATCCTGATGTGCTTCTTTTTGACGAACCGACAGCAGGCATCGACGTCGGAGGGGAAGAGACGATATACACTATCATGCACAAGATCCAGGACGAGTGGGGAACGACGATCCTTCAGATCTCGCATGATTTGAACATGGTATACCGATATACGCCGAAGGTCCTCTGTATCAATAAAAAGATGATTTGCAACGGAGCCCCGCAGGATGTTTTAAGTCCGAAGGAGCTTTCGAAAATTTACGGAGGGAGCGCGTTTTATCATCATATTGATTCATAAATTATGGAAGCGTCACTCTATCAATCTCTTATCATCGGACTTATGGTCGGCGCTGCGTCGGGTGCCATCGGTTCTTTTGTTATATTAAAAAGAATGGCGCTTGTGGGAGATGCAATGTCCCACATAGCGCTTCCTGGGATTGCTCTTGCGCTCTTGTATGGGGTTGACCCGTTCTTCGGTGTTTTAGCGTTCCTCGTGGGAGCGGCGGTTCTTGTGTGGTGGCTTGAGGGAAGAACGAAGCTTGCTCCTGACGCGCTTGTCGGACTTTTGTTTACTTCCAGCCTTGCTATTGGTATTCTTGCTATTCCGAATGCCGAGCTTCTCGAATCGTTGTTTGGAGAGTTTCCGGCGCTTTCTCCTCCGGCATTTTTTCTCATTATCGGAGCCGCTTTTCTCCTTATAGTCGCTACGTTCGCTTTAACAAAAAGATTTCTTCTTGCGGTTGTTTCTCCGGAGCTTGCGCACGTCACAAACAAGCGGAGCGATAACCTTATTTTATTCCTCATTTTTGCGTTTGTTGTAGCTCTTGGGATCAAGCTTGTGGGGACTCTGTTAATGGGGGCGCTCACGATCATTCCGGCTTCTATCGCCAAAAACTCAACGAAAAGCATGAAAACTTTTATAGTCGGAAGTGCGGTGATTGGTGGGGCTGTTTCCGTCGGAGGTGTTTTGATTGCGCGAACCTATGGCTTTATTCCAGGGCCGACAATTATTCTTCTCGGTGCCGGATGCTTTGTCCTTTCGCTTGGGCTTAGGCGCTCATAATGTTTCAAAAACAAAACCGCCCCCGATGAACATCGGGACGGTTTTTAAAATTCTCGTATAAATTATTTTACGGCGGAAACTATTTTCTGAAAAACTTCGGGGTAATTTACCGCAAGCTCCGAAAGCACTTTTCTATCGAGCTCAATTTTTTTCTGCTTGAGCGCGTGAATGAAACGGGAATAACTTAACCCGTGTGGGCGCACTCCCGCATCAATGCGCGTTTGCCAAAGCCTCCGGTATTCTCTTTTTTTGAGTTTGCGCCCGACAAAGGCATAGGACCACGCGTGATACAGCGCGTCTTTTGCGGAGCGCTCCTTTGACTTCCTTCCCCACTTAAAACCTTTCGCGTGCTTAAGAACCGCTTCTCGTCTTTTATTTGCTGTTGTTCCTCGTTTGACTCGGGTCATGGCGTGTTAAAAAGGCGCGGAAGAAGCGGGCATACCCGCTCCCTGCCGCAGTCCTCTCATGGCTACATCATTTGTCTTATCTTTTTTTCGTATGAAGGTGAGAATGACGAGGACAAGTGTTTTCTCGTCTGTGAACCCCGTGATGCTTTTGCGTTAAAATGGTCAATGCCCGCTCGTCGTTTGAGCAGTTTTCCGGATTTCGTGGTTTTGACGCGCTTTAAAATGCTTTTGTTAGGTTTCATGGTAGGCGATTATTTTTTGTTGCCGCTTGCGGGCTTGATTATAGTAATGAATCCCTGCGGAGTGCGTTTTATTTCCATTTCAAATTCTTTGTTGTGTATCATGTCGAGAAATTCCCCGAATTTTCCATAGGCGAACTCTCTCAATGCTTTTTGGCGTCCCCGGAGCAGGAGGTCTATTCGTACTTTGTTTCCTTCAGTCAGGAACCCCTCCGTTTGTTTTGCCTTGAGCTCAAGGTCATGCCTCCCGGTCGTAAATCCGATGCGGATATTCTTCAATTCAACTTCCTTTTGCTTTGTTTTTTGCTGGCGCTCCTTCTTTTCTTCCTCATACTTGAACTTTCCGAAATCCATTATTTTCGTAACGGGAGGCCGCGCGGTCGGCGCAATTTCTATAAGGTCAAGCCCCCGTTCCTCTGCGATACGGAGTGCTTCAGGTGTCTCCATGACGCCGAGGTTTTGCCCGTTCTCGTCTATGACGCGGACAGGGGAGAGCCTGATATATTGATTTGTCCGATAGCGCTTCTGAATAGGATTTGAAATTAATATTCCGTATGAAAAACGTGATGTAGATAGTGTAATCGTTTTTTAATTCTGCGTCAAGGGGTGGGTGGAGGCATACAAATCTCTTGGTTTTAGGCTGCTCTATAAACCCTTCTTTATAAAAAGCCGCCGGTTGTGCTAAAATAGCGGTATTAAAACCATGGTTACCTTTCTTATTTTTTTTGCGGGGGTGTTTATGGGTTGTATTGGAACAGGCATTTTTTTACGAAAGCGCGAAGCATCCGTAAATAACCGCGGGTCGGCAAGCCCGACGCTTCGCGGCATAACGATTCCAGACAGCGATGTTGTCCACCAACGCGACAAGTTCGCGGCAATTTTTTCTTCTATTCGGGAGGGTATTGTTGTTGTTGATAAAGGGCACAATATCACGTTTATCAACCAAGCGGCAGGTTCTCTTCTGCGCGTTGCCCCCGCCGAGGTTCTTGGGAAAGCTCTTGAATTGTCCATCTTTTTATTTAAGGAGTCAAAGCCGTATGAGATTAAAACACAGGAACTTCTCCAAGGAGTCATCTTGAGCACCGACATAATTTCAGGGGACGTCTTGGATCGCTTTAGCGTGCGCACGAACGACGGAAAATCTTTTCCTATCGCATTCGCTCTTACGACGCTTCTTGAAGGAAACGAAATTGCCGGAGCAATTATGGTATTTCGCGACGTTACGAAAGAAAGGGAAATTGACCGCGAAAAGAGTGAATTTGTTTCACTTGCTTCGCACCAGCTACGCACGCCAATCTCGAGCATCAATTGGTACGCCGAGATGCTCCTTTCGGGAGATGCGGGCAGGGTTTCAAAAAAACAGAAGCAATATCTTGATGAAATATATAAAGGAAGCCAGCGCTCAACAGACCTTATTCGTTCTCTTTTGAATGTTTCGCGGATTGAGCTTGGCAAATTTCCCATTGACCCGGAAACCGTAAAGGTTAAAGACCTTGTGGGGCAGGTCTGCCGCGATCTTTTGCTTCCGGCCCGCAAGAAGAAAATAAAAATAACGGAAAATTACGCGCCGGAAATTCCTGCTATAGCAGCCGATCCGAGGCTCCTTACGATGGCAGTGCAAAACATCATTTCGAATGCCATTTCGTATACTCCCGCGGGTGGACATATTTTTGTTTCCGTTGCGTTCGAAGGGACAAAAGACCACGGGGGGACAAAAACCTCTAAGAAAGATATTGTTATTACTGTCTCCGACTCGGGATACGGCATTCCTAAGGCAGAGCAGCCGAAAATATTTACGAAAATGTACCGTGCTGATAATGTTAAAAAGTTGAAAGACACCGAGGGGACCGGCCTCGGGCTCTATATTGCCCGCTCTGTTATCCAGCATGCAGGAGGGAACATCCGTTTTGAGTCCGAAGAGGGAAAAGGAACGACGTTTTATATTACTGTTCCTCTGGTGGGAATGAAAAAGAGGGAAGGAACGCGCCGGCTTGAATAATTTTCATAACAAAAAGACTCATGCTCAATAAATTTTTAAACAAATTCAACAAAAAAATCCTTGTTATTGAAGACGATCCGTCGCTCCGGCAAGCTATAACCGACAAACTTACAGGCAGTGGATTCTCGGTGGTGCAAGCCGAAGACGGCGAAGAGGGGCTTCGCTTTGCGTATAAAAATCATCCGAGGGTTATTTTACTTGACCTCATGCTTCCAATTACCGACGGGGCGGGAGTGCTCGATGAGTTGCGAAAAGACGAATGGGGGAAGGACGTACCCGTGATCGTTATGTCGAATCTTCTCGAAGATGAAAATCTTGTGAAGAGATATCATGTTTTTGGATACATCGTGAAGTCCGATTGGAAAATGGAAGATGTCATAAAGAAAGTTAGAGAGGCGATTGCGGAAGGATAGCATCGCGTTTTGAGAAAGTATTTTTTTAGAAATAAAAAACCTCCCAGATGAACATCGGGGAGGGTTTATTTTTGTTTCCCTCTTTTCTTTCTTTTTATTGCACGCACTTCTTCCGTTGCGGTTAAGGCCCCAAAATATCCGGAGTTGTTTTTCACTTTACCTCTTCGTTCGGCTCCAAGTCCTTTTGCAATCGCGTCGAAGTCGAGTTTCGGTTCTTTTTTGGGTGCCATCGTTTTCTCTCCGGTCAGATAACCATGTATTTTGCGATTGGTGCGTCCCACAAGCCACGGTGTCCATAGAGAAACATCAGCGTCCAGTACTGTTTTGGATAGAATGTTCGGAGGAACTTTCTGGTAATGCGCCACGCTTCGGCTTCGTCGCGGTCTTCAAAAACTGTCGTATTTCTTGCCATGTGCTGGACATGGTGTGTAAGTTCGTGAATCCAAACATCAATGCGTTCGCTTATGAGAAATATCCGTTTCCACTTCGGGTGGTATGTTCCCCACACTTCGTCATAGAGGTATGCGATATCGGGGTCGAGCAACAGCTCTGGTTCTGTTTCTACAAAACGTACGGATGGGAGGGCTATGATGCTGTCCTTCGGGAGGTTTAGATTTTCAACAATGAATGAGAGTGCCATTTTAATAATTACCGGGTCTTCAAGATGTTTTTTCGAAACACTCGGCAGAAATTTTTTAAGGAAAATTCCTCCGAGGATCCACAGAGCAATAATAGCAAAAGCAAGTGCATGTGTTTGTGGAGGCCATGCGTCAATCGGATCTGAAATCCAGTATTGGAACGCTTCTCTAAATTGAATGCCTGCTCTTGCGGAGGCGTTGAAAATGGAATAGAGTACTTCGAATACTTCGTACATCAGGCTTCCGTTTCTTTCAAAGAGCAACGGTATTAGCGTATCATTCTTTCTGGAAAAAACAAGCGAGTAAGCCGCATGTATGGACAATTGTCTTATAGGGACGTATGTGCTATGGGTAAAGCACGAGAATGGCGCGCTCGAGAGGCTCCGATGGAAGAAAATGACGCTCCTCAAATGAGGCGTAAAAAAGGCTTTTTCTCGTTCATAATAAAGTTCCTTGTAAATTTATTCATATATGGAGTGGCGTTCGTAGACTCTCTTCGCGAGCCCGAAGACGCATTGCAGGCTGATGTAAGGTTTCTTCCCGGAGAGATACATGCGCTAAAGCGGGAGATACTGGCCCCTCCTGAAAATGCGCCGATGGTCGAAATTCGCGGTATTTCATTTCCTGCGCCAGGGCATATCTTTCGTCTGAAAGAAACAGCGACCTATCGGCTGTGCAAGCCCGGCACGCTTGTCTTCGTTGCGGAGGTGCTTGTTGCAAAGCAGTTTTGGTCTATCGAAGAGTTTCCGGTCGAGGTAAAATGTTTTCCGCTTGACGAAACAGGGCGCATGTCTGGTTCTTCTCCTCTCATGTTTAAAATACAGGACCTTGAGTACGTCAGCGACGAACAGCAGTATTTTGATAACTGGAACATTCCCGCGCGGAAATTCGAAGAGTTTGCGGACGGAGAAGCTGTTGAAACGACCGAGGAAGTATCTTTCGCCTTTGAAAGTTTTATGGGGGCTATTGTCTATAAATTTCCGAAAGGAACGCGCGGGGTCATTGACTCACCCGAAGTTCAGAGGGGTGCGACGCTTGATGATATCAACTCGCCGTTCTCTTTGAGAAAAATTCCGGTCGTAGCCCGTTTTCTTCTGATTGCCGATATTTCGATACCGCTTCGCAGTAAAAAATTCACCATTGCGGCTGCCGCCGAAGGCGGGAAGTGCAACATGTATTTTCCGTCGTTCCAGCGCCACCACTCAATTGACCGCTCCCAGCTTAAAAGGCGGGAATACGACCATACACTCATGGGCAAAGTTATTATGGAAGACGAGAAGCGCGAACTTATCCTTTCCATTGCAAGCGGCAAGGAAGAGGATTTGAAGCGCTGGGGAGTTTCCGCTTTCCAGAAAGGAATGGGCAAGATTTTTCTTGCCTATGGTCCTCCGGGAACGGGAAAGACCATGACCGGCGAAGCGCTTGCGGAATATCTCGGGCGCCCGTTATATTTCGTAAACTCAATGGACCTTGGATTATATACGGCCTCTTTTGAAGAGAATCTGAAAAAAGTTATCGACCGCACCGCGCGGTGGAACGCGGTTACCGTTATCGACGAATCCGAGTCCATTCTGCTTTCGCGGGACTTTACAACAGGAGATTCGGTTGCGCGCATTACCGCCGTGTTGAGGAACCTTGAGCGGTTGAACCGCGGCATCATCTGGTTTACAACGAACCGCCCTCTTGATATTGACTTTGCCATTGCGTCCCGCATCCGGCTTCAGGTGTTCTTCCCGTTTCCGGATGCCGTCAGGCGCGAGAAGATATGGGAAATAACTCTGCCGCAGGAGATACGCGGGGCAGGAGACATCAACTTCCGGCACCTTGCCGAAGTTCCCATTGACGGACGTGAAATAAAAAACGCAATTCAAAATGCCGCAGACATGGCCTCAAGCGACGGACGTGACCATGTTTCCGAAGAATATCTTTTTAAGGCGGCTACTATCATTCAAAAAAGCGCTGAAGAAATGGATCAGGCAAAGCGGAAAGGAAGAGAGGACTCCGGAAGGGGTTTTGGAAATTATATATAAAAAAGCATTTGCTTAATTTAAAATTCCACCCCGATGGTTATTGGGGCGGTTTTTCTTATTGCAAGAATGGCTGCATACATAAAAAATCCGCCTTGATAAATCTCGGCGGTAGCACGGGCGTTAATGCCCGGGCTGTTCTTTACTATTCTTTTTTATTTCCTCCAGGAACTTCTTGGTCATTTCCTCAACTCGCGCGCGGGCTTCGGGTGACATCCTTTTCCGAAGCTCTTCAAACCTCGTTGTCTTTGGCACGGTTTCTCCGTTGGGATTAAGATAGAGTTTTTTAAGAGCGAATGGAACCCTTTAGTGATTATATTATAAAATAAGCAAAAGTCAAGTATATGACGGAGACACCACGAAAAGATTGACATCTGAGGCATTTTTTACTATACATGTAAAACTAAAAAACGCTGTGGGAGTACGATGGAGGCGAACGCAAAGTTCTTTGTCAGAAAAAATATGACAACACGCTCCGGAAAAACTGTAACGCCCATTTTTGGCATTCTTTGCGGGAGACACCCGCTTTTGGAAGGGGAGGTGTTTCATGTGGTGCTCATGGAACTCGACGGAGAGAGCGTCCGCTTAGAACTTCTTTTCTCCGACGTTATCATGAGTGACGAGATTGTTTACAAGAATAACGGGAACGGCAAAATGTTTACCCGTCACCAAAAGGCCGGAAGCGGAGAGGGAGAGCCTGTTACCATTATTCTCATAACAACTGAGGCCGACATGCCTGCTTTTGAAGATGAAGCGATCATGAGGTTTTGCTCCACAAGCCCGTACGTTTTGGGTCTTTCCGGCTCCGGGTGCTTGCGTCGGAAAAAATGGATAAATATCGCGGCATGACGGTCTCCCAGGTCTTATGTTCGATGTAAAAAAATATAAAAGAGCCGCCACAGAAGCGGCTCTTATTATTGAGGCGAGTAGTGTCTTCTTATTATTTTGGAATAAGTCCCAGTGCCTGCTTTCTCTTGTAGTCAGATTCGTCCAAAATCATTTTTCTGATGCGGACACTTTTCGGAGTAACTTCGACAAGCTCGTCGTCGCCGATGTATTCGAGCGCGTCTTCAAGCCCCATTGTTTTTGGCGTGTTGAAGTGTTCCGCGGCGGCGTCGTTTCTTGCTCTCATGTTTGAGAGTTCTTTTTCTTTGCACACATTTATTCGCAGATCATTTGAGCGCGAATGCTGTCCCACAACCTGTCCTTTATATACCTCAACTGCAGGCCCGAAAAACAACACGCCCCTATCCTGAAGGTTCACAAGCCCGTACTGATTCGTTGTTCCTGATTCGTGCGCAACAAGCGATCCTTGTTCGCGCTCTTTCCAGCCGCCGGGGTCTTCGCGGTATTTGTCAAATGTTGAATTCATAATGCCGAGGCCTTTTGTGTCGGTCAAAAACGCCGAGCGGTACCCCAAAAGCCCCCGCGTCGGGATTAAAAACTCCATGAATGAAATGCCGTTTTCGGTTCTCATGCTTTTTAGCTCTCCGTGCCGGCTTCCGAGTTTTTGAATGATAGCGCCGGTATGGGCCTCCGGCACTTCAATGAAAGCTTCTTCATACGGCGTCATTGTTTTGCCGTTCACCTCTTTAGTAATGACCTGCGGACGCGAAACCTGGAACTCGTACCCTTCGCGCCGAAGCCGTTCTATCAATATGGCAAGATGAAGCTCTCCTCTGCCGGAAACAATCCAATCGCTATTCGGGCCGTCAACGACAGAAAGTGCCATGTCCGTTTCAAGCTCGCGGTACAGCCGCTCGCGGATCTGGCGCGATGTGCTGAAGGTCGCTTCTTTTCCGCAAAACGGGGAGTCATTGACGCTGATATTCATTTTCACGGTCGGCTCTTCAATTTTAAGAAGCGGAAGCGCTGTAGGATTTTCCGTGTCGGCAATCGTTTCTCCGATGGTAATATCGGGAATGCCGGAAATTGCCGCAATATCCCCTGCGTGCGCTTCCTTGGCGTCGAGGCGCTCAAGCCCCGTAAAAATCATAACGGAAGGAAGACGGTATTTTTTTATGACGCCGGTGCGTGAAATGTGGGCCACGTCTTGCCCTGCCCTTAAAACACCATTATAAATCCGGCCGGTTGCGATTCTTCCTTTGAATTCGTCTCCGCCAATTGTAGAGATGAGCATCTGCAGAGGTTTTGATTCGTCAACCTTCGGAGCGGGAACGTGTTTTAAAATCGCATCAAACACGGGAGAAATATCCGTCATCAAGTTAAGATTCGGCGTGAGTCCCGCCTTTCCTTGCTTTGCCGAAGCATAGATAACGGGAAAATCTGCAAGAGCGTCGTCAGCTCCAAGTTCCATGAACAGGTCAAATGTTTTATCCAAAACAAAATCAGGGCGGGCATCGGGCTTGTCGATTTTATTTATGACGACAATGATGCGGTGTTTCATCGCAAGCGCCTTTTTCAAAACAAAACGGGTTTGAGGCATCGGCCCTTCTTTTGCGTCAACGAGCAACAGGCACCCGTCGGCCATCGTAAGCACGCGCTCAACCTCGCCTCCGAAGTCTGCGTGTCCCGGAGTGTCTATAATATTTATTTTCGCTCCCTCCCAATCAACAGAAGCATTTTTTGAGAAAATCGTAATTCCGCGCTCCCGTTCAAGGTCGTTTGAATCCATGATGAATTCTTGCGTTGCCATTTCCTTTGAAAGCTTTGTTTTCGATTGCCTAAGCAAAGAATCGACAAGAGTGGTCTTGCCGTGGTCAACATGGGCGATAATTGCGACGTTTCGGATGTTCATCCCGTTAGAAATAGGACGCGGACCCAGCCGTCCGTTGCCTATGTATTAGAATTATTGATGTCTGCTTATTAGACAATCTTATTCACACAAGCGTCCGCGATTTCTAACTGGATTCATCCCGTTAGAGGTAGGTCACGGCCAAAGGATATGCCTGCTTTTACTTTAATTTTAATTTTCACCTTAAATTAGGATACCTGTCTTTCCCAGAGCGCTCGCATGCGATTGCGGCCTCTAATGGGATTCATATAAAAAAGGCCTTCTGGGCCGACAGAATTACAGTATTGCAGTTTTTTTAATAAAAGTCAAGGATAAACAAAAATCCTCAAAATATGAGAAAATTATCATAGCGGACTTCTTCTTTTGGCGGCATTTTCTTCTTCGAGGTGCCTTTTGCTCTTTTTGACAATACGGTCCACTCTTTCTAATATAAGGGGGTAGCATCTTTTTGTTTTAAGGTATATGTCCGAAAAAGCGCCAAAAAAAGAAAAAAAGGGCCGTTCAGGAAATATGGGGGAGGGTATCGAAAACCTCCTCTTGATAGGGCTCTGCCCGTTTGTGCTTTTTGCGGGACTTTTTGACGATTGGTTTTAAACAAAATTAGCCTTGCGTTTCTATGGTTCACGGAGAATATGGGAAAACACTCGAGGAAGTATTCGGCGTCCTTCAGCTTTCGGAGGCCGAGAAAAAAGGGAATATTGATTTCTTCAAGCGCAGGCTTGCGAACGAGCTTTGGCTTGATGTTAAAAAGGACATGAAAAATGTTCCTGCCTGGGCCGAAGAGCTTCAGGTGATGGCCGATACTTCGGACCCGCGCCTGATGGAGCTTAAAAAGCGGGTAGAAGCGGAGTTTTCAAGAAGCGAACTTGCAAAAAGAAGTCGTCCTCTTTTTAAAAAAACCCTTCAAGAGTATATAACGCCTTTATCGTCGGGCTTAGAGCCAAACGCCATCGCCCGTCTTGAAGAAATTATAAAAAGATTTTAGCGTTTTTTGAAGAAACTTCTTATCGGAAATGCTCGTACTTTTTAATTCGCCACACGGGCGCTTTTTGTTTGCCAAAGGGTCCCGAGGAGAAACACGCGGACGGCGGCATTTGTAATTTGTGTATTAAAGATTAAAAAACCGCCGATAATTGGCGGGATACTTTTGTTTTTTCAGTTATTTTTCAGGTCCCTGGAGAAGCCGCTTTAGGGCTTCCGCTGGCGGAAGGCTTGCTAGTTCAGGCAGCAGTGCTTCGTGCGCCTCCTTTCGCGCTTTCATTTCGCGCTTGAGTGCAAAATAAGGTTTCAGCATGGACCACATTTGAATCCCAAATCCAGCGAACATGAGGCCGAAGCTGATTGTTACAACCGCGAAATACGGCAGATTGAAAGTTTTAAGAACCGGCACAGAAACCGCTCCGATAATAATTACTATAAGACCGACGACAAACCCAAGCATGGGTGGCACCTCTGTAAAGAGGGGGTCGATAGTAATATAACATAAAGAGTACTATTCAGTCAAGCCGCTTATTGAAAACATTGACTTTGGCATTAAACTATTATATAATTGTGAGCACTCAAGAAGTTCTTTTTATGTGAGGTATTTTGTGCCCGCATACGCACGGGTAATGGGAATAGTCGCGGCCATGTATGTCGTGAAGGTTTTATTCAAGCTTGGGGCCGGTCTCATCGGCTCCGAGATGCTCATTGCCGACGGCATTCACAACATTGCGGACACCGGAGAAGTTATCTTTATCATCGCGGCTTTGGGATTGGCGCGCCGCCGCCCGAACCAGAAGTTCCCTTTGGGCTATATGAATATTGAAAGCCTTGGCTCGCTTGCGATTGGCATCGTGCTTGGGGTTCTTTCGCTTAGGATGTTCCTCGTGTCAATTGCGGGGGCATTCACGACATTTAATGTCCAATGGGCTACCCCGGTTCTTTCTTTGGTGCACTATACGCCATCCACCCTTGAACTTCGCCATTTGCCGGTCCTTCTTGCCGTAACGCTCGGGAGTACTATCGCTTCTATTCTTACCGGGAGATTCGAGATGCGCTCCGGAAAAAGGTTTGGGAGCCAGCTTATGGCGGATGACGGCAGAGAAACCTTGAGTGATGCATGGGTTGAGGGGCTGACGTTCGTCGGAATTATTGCAAACTTTCTTTTGCATTCTCCCATACCCGAACTTTTTGTTGTGGCGTTTCTCGGCTGGAAGCTTTTTGATACGAGCCGCGAAATTATCAAACCAGCACTCGACACACTCCTCCTGCGGAGTATTGAAGGCGAACACGAAGCGGGAATACGCGCAATCGCGGAAAACTCCGGCGTGCTTGGGGTGCAAAGCCTTCGGACGATGCGCGTGGGGCGCCATATGGTCGTCGTCAATATGAAGGTTCTTGTTCCTGCCGAAACAACAACCGCGGAACAGCATGTTCATAAGCACGCGCTTGTTCGCTCGCTTGTCATCTATTTGTCCGGACTCGGATATTTGGACGCAAAGTACGAGGTCCGCTATGGATTTCCGAACGAACCGGATTTCGAAATGAACCCATAGTTATACTTGTGAAGCCCTTTTCGGGCTTTTTCTTTTGTGGGTGGTATGTTAGAAGATTTTCTAAAATAAAAAACCGCCCCGATGTTCATCGGGGCGGATATGATTACTGGGCGGTACTTAACCTGCAATCGTGCTGTTTTTCGGGAAGGAGAGTGTAAAGGAAGAAGTTTATGCTTTCAGGCATAAGTTCCTGCGACCACTCCATCGCCGTAAGTTTGCGCACACGTGATGGTCCTTTTTCATCGGCGAAGGTTTCAATGAAGTACTCGTTTCCAGGTCCCTTTTTCACCACGTAAAAACGTTTTGAAGCCGACATCGGCACAAACTCGACCATTTCCGTGAACAATGTGCCGGTGAAGGAAACGAAGTTGCTTCGCATAGAATCGCACATTCCGCCACTGCTAAGCACGGCTTCTTTCTCGTATCCGGCGAGCAGTTTTGCGTCATCTTCGCTCGCGAGCGTGTGAGAAGCAAAGAGAGTGGCGGCAATGAGCGAAAACATGAGGATCCTAAGCATCATTTTGTGCCTTTATGGGAAGCGTGTGCATCTACGTATGTGTCTGGGTTAAAAATCTCAACGCCTCTATCCGGCGTGATAGTTACACTTTGTGCAGAAAGGTCGACGGAATTAATAGCAAAGACTGGAGTTTTATTGCCCATTCTCATCACAGGAGGTTTCGATTGTTTCGGCAGCACTTCGGCGAGCCTGTCGAGTTTGAATGCCGGCGTTGAAAAAAGGTCCATCGTCATGACGAGCGGAGCAAACGGGAGATCCATATACGCAAGTGCGCCTTCCTGAATCCAAAGCTTCATGTATGTTGATTCCTTGTCTCCGCCGACAGGCTTGAGGTAAACGTTATGCCTCGGACTTACGACGACGAAGCCCAAAGGAGAAGGCTCATAAACCGTTCTCGGGTTTCCAGGATTGATGACGCGCTCGTTTCCGCAGCCACACCGCTCTTCAGAACCAGCCTTGATACCATCCCACCTTGTGTCGGCATTGGAGATGAGGCCTCCGGGAAAGTTGATATAGACCGGATATGTAAGCGAGCTGCGATTTTGAACAAGATATTCGCATGCCGCGAGATATTGAGCTTCGTCGGCAGGTTTTTTTATAACAGAAAGGGCGTCTTCAATGTTTGCAAACACAGAGCCTCTCCTCATGTTTGTTGTAAAAGATGCGTCTGTAATTGTATCAGAGAATTAATATATGTCAATGATAACCGGTAACGTGCTTCGTTGTAAAAATAACCCTGCTATCAAAAATTTGCTATACTATACGCATCTCTACACAACGAAAAATCTCGATTATTCATACGGTTATGAAAAAAGCTACCAAAACAATTTTTATTATTGCAATAGCCGGCGTTCTTATCTATGTGTACCGCGCTCCGCTTGAAAACATGTACTTACGGCTTACCGCCAAGTATTTTTCCTGCGCCCGGCCCATTGCCTATAGTATCGGTTCATTTGACCCAAAGTTCGGTATATCAAAAGCTGATTTTTTGAAAAATATAGCCCACGCCGAAAGTGTTTGGGAGCGTCCCGCTGGCAAAGAATTTTTTGTCTATGCTCCCGACGGCGGATTAAAGATAAATCTTATTTATGACTACCGGCAGGAGGCAACGACAAAACTAAAAAAACTTGGTCTTGTGATGGGCGACGACAAAGCTTCGTATGATTCTCTTAAATTAAAATATGATGCCATGAATGCGGATTATGTGCGGAAAAAAACCGAGTTTAATTCTCGCGTTGCCGCTTTTAACGCGCGCCAGAGCGCGTATGAAAAGGAAGTGCTGTACTGGAATAAGCGGGGAGGCGCGTCGAGAAGCGAATATGATCGGCTAACGGCGGAAAAAGATTCGCTTGATACGGAGATATCCGAAATTAGCGGGATGCAATTCGATATTAATGCCGAAGCCGAAGATATAAATGCGCTTGTTTCCGTTTTAAATCGCGCCGCGGGCGAACTGAATTTGAACGTTGCCAAGTTCAATACTATCGGCAAACAAACCGGGAGCGAGTTTGAAGAGGGCAATTATCAAAGTGGGCCCGAGGGGCAAGAGATAGATATTTATCAGTTTGACAGCCAGGCGAAGCTTGTGCGCGTCCTTGCTCACGAGCTGGGACATGCGCTCGGGCTTGAACATTTGGATAACCCGAAAGCCATTATGTACCGGTTGAATCAGGGAACGAACGAAAAGCTTGCCGCGGACGACCTTTCGGCGGTAAAAAAGCGATGCGGAATAAAATAAATTTTTGAAAGTTATGGCAACGGCAATCGCCGCTCTCAAGAAAGTTTAAAAAAGACCCCGCTAAGTGGGGTTTTTATAGTACTTCCTATTTAAGTGCCCTAAGATAAAGCACAAGGCTATCAATCTCGTCGCTCGTCAACCACGGATGGCCCACCATGATGGAACTGCCCTTTCTCCCTTCGCGAATAATTTTTTTAAGCTCCGGGTCGCTTTTGTTCTGGATTCGCTTGCTTGAAAGGTCCACGGCGTCCTTAGTCATGCCTGGCATTGATTTTTTACCGTCTGGACCATGGCAAGGCTGGCACTCTGCTTTAAAAAGCTGTTCTCCTTTTTCAACGCTTGGCGTTACGGCAGAGTTTGACTGACCAGTTGGTGAAGCTATGCCATCCGAGTTTCCTTTTGAACATCCGGAAGCAAATATCGCAAGGAAAACGAACGCAACGAGAAAGAAGGGGTATGCAACGAAAGAGAGGAAAACGCGCAGCGTTTTTCTCTGGGAGTTCATCGGGATTTTCCTTTTTAAAAAACTGTTTTTATCACACTCAAAACTGTATCTTTTCAAAGAGGGACTGTCAAGAAGATTGGGCAAAAGCATCATTTTTTAAAATATGTAAACAAAAATGCTGGCAAGGAATCGGCTTTTTATGAATGAAAAAATCCGCCAGTAGCGGCGGATACTATCTTCAGAACGACAGCAAGAGGTCGTTCCAGCCAAGTACTTGTACGACGCTTTCTCCGAGAGGCTCCGTCCAGCGCGCCATGTCGGTCTTGCTTGGCGAAAACCAGATAAGGTTCGGAACGACTCCACGGAGGTGAAAGTGAACTTCCCCTCGGTCGTCGATGTGCCCTGCTATGCCAAGCGCTCGGCACACCTCCGCTTTTTCGCTGAACAAGTCAACAAAAACTATCTGCTCCGGAGTGAAGCCGGTTAAGTCCGCAAATCGGTGGATTTTAAATAGCCGGCGGTTCACGAATCGCTCAATGCCGCTTGCGCGAGAAACTATCCAGACGTTTTCCGGCCCGTTCATGCGAACGAGTGTTTTTAATCCCAGAATTGCGTTTGGAACGGTAGAAGAACACTCAAGCAAAAATTCGTCGAGACGCGCTGTGTCGTTTTCGTCTTTCATGTCTCGGCAAAGCTCCGTAATATTTTCCCGATACTCCCGGGAAATATTTTGAACAAGGACATTTCCGAAGTCGACACTCCACCGCGGGACGTTCTTTATGTTCATAGAGAGACTCCTGTATGAGTAAAAAGAAGAGCTCTTTAGGATATATCACGGGCACAGTGCCAAATCAAGAGTTACGCAAAATTTTTCCGAGGACTATTTTTATAGGACAACAGTTCGGAGTCTTGTCAAAAAAGAAAAATTTAAACCTTGATTTTTACTTCCTGATAGTGTATAATTAAAATATGGGAGAATCGCATATTGAAAAAGTTGATGGAACTCAAGAAAGTTCGAAGGAAAGCGATGACTATCAGTGCTATCTTGGGTTGAACGGCATTATAAATGAAACAGATTTTAAAGATGCTCGCCTAAGGGCCGAGTCTTTGGCCATGCCCTCAAAAAAGGATATTCAAGAAGTGGAGAATATCGCGCGATTTGCAGGAATTGAGTTGTATAACACAGAAGACTCTGCCGACAAAAGGGTTGTGCTGTATTCAATTTTATATTCAATTTTAAGGGGTGACGCTAAACCAAAAGAAGTTGCGCACCACCACGCTCAAATGGGTGACATTAAGTTATTTGCGGAGGTGTTGCGGATGACGGGAGACATCTTTGCGCTGAATCAAATGATGGACACGTGGCATCGGAAGGGAAGGGTCGGAGACATGTGCCCGATTTGTGAAAGGCCAATTACGCCAGGCGAGAGATGCCGTTAACATAATATCTTTTTTGTGAAGGGAAAAATTAGTCTATGGCTACCGCATGCGTGTGCGGCATTTTTTATAATCTATGAACAGACAAAACAGCCGCCAGAGCGGCGGCTGTTTGAAAAACAGAAATAAAAAGCATCTACCACTCCTATTAAGGTGTTGCGTCGTAGCAATATCGGTCTTTCTCGCCGCCGCATCCGTTATCATCTGCTCCGTTGAAGGATCCAGAAGACGCCCACGACCCGGAAGCTTTTTGTTTGCATTCAGCGCCGGAAATTGAATTGCAATCGGCGTCAGACGCGAGCGCGGTACTTGAGGGGTCTTCAAGACTTGCGCCGAGGTGATACGCGTAGCGTATTTTGTTTGAGGTATATGTGGTGTAGTGATATGACGATTTATCCAGAGGGTCAGTCGGCAAAGAGGGAATATACGATTGGGCAAGATCCGAAAGTTTGCTTGGGTAACCCGCATGAGCATCAAAATAAAGTTCTGTCGCAAGCTGTAATTGTTTAATGTCGGCAACCCGGCGGGCATCTCGGGACTTCAATCGTGCGCTCCCGAGAGATCCCTCGTTCATCAGGCTCTGCAATGGTTTTGCGTTTTGGGGCTTTTCAATCTTTACGGGGGCGTTGATATCGGAGAGAGCCAGCGTAAAGAGAATATCGACCTGCTTATCCTTTAACTGTGTTGCCGTGTCCGCCGGAGTCACTCGAATCGAATATGTCAGAGTTGCCGGAAAACCCTTTGCGTCGGCCCACAGGGTAAGGCTTGTATTTTTTTCATAGTAATCGAAAAGCTCGCCGAATTCAGAACCTCGAAGATATTCCAAATATCCTTCATCCGTAATCATAGGAAAGTCTTTTTTTAAGTTCATAGCGTCTGCTTCCTTGAGGAGCCGCTTATAGAACGGTACAATGGCGGCTTTGCGGATTTGAAGGTCATACCGATAGAGAAGCCGGCCTTCAATTCTTTCGCTCTTAGGCGCGGCTTTCAGAGTAAAGAGATTTTCCTCATCAGCAATGGTAACCGCCTTTTTGATTAAAGCTGTTAACTCCTTGCGGTTATCCTTGTACGATTTTTCATATTCGGGCAGCGACGTTTCAAGAATTGAGAATGAATCGCCGTATGGGTCCTGGTTCGTTGAGGACGCCTTGGAAGGATCAACCATTAACCACTGTCCTTTCACATTTCCAAAAAACGTCAAAATGAAGCTCGGCATATTATTCACTTTGAAATAATAAACTCCGTCTTTTTTTAATACGTCGACATCAGCCTTGTAGGTAAGGTCGCCAAAGTCTCCCGAGGCGGCGGCATTAAATTTCCAATCCGCTGAATCCGCTTTTTTCCAATCAGCTTGGGCGCTTGCTGAAGCCTTCATGGTTGCTTCGGCCGGCAGAAAGCTGAGAGAGTCGCTTAATTCCACAAGGAAGGGTTTGGGAGGCTCCGAGGGAAAATAGAGGTAGGTGTCACTTCCGTTTGTAAAGGTAACTTTTTGGCCATCTATTATTGTTGTGGTAGCGGAAAACCGGTAAGACTTTTTTATCAATGAAATTGTCTCCCGCGTCTCGAATGTCGCCGTGAGGGCGAAGCCTTGTCCGTGGTCTGTAAGGGCGTATATATATGGCTTGCCGGTAGCCGGATCTGCGGTGGAAAAATTCCCGCCGTAGTAATAGGTGTCTGCGGTTTTTTTAATTTTTTGTAAAGAATCCGGATAGGTATTATTTGAGTCAGATGTCTTACCGCCCTTGATCGGCGAATAAGGGTTGTAGGTCTGGCTGCCAGAGTTTTTTTGATATTGCAACTCCGACAATAGTGAAGAAATGTCCTGCGCTCGTTTTGCGTCGTTTTGATACTGTTTGCGGAACGCCGCATTGTCGGAATTTTTTAACACGAACGGCTTTGCGTCAGCATCCCGTTTACCCACCGCCAAGGAAACGGAAAGAAGATATGAGGAAGTATCAATTTGAGACATAGCGCCAAGCACACCGGAAACCAAATTCTTTTCGGAGTACGGTGGTCGGGCAAAGGGTCCAATCTTCATCATATACGCGTATCCGGCTCCTCCAATCAAAAGGAAGCAAGCGGCTGTGGTTATTGCGATGATGACTGTTTTCATAGAAAAGCCGGTGCGTTCCGTGGGTGTCTGTAAAGGATTAATAACAGCGCTGGGAGAAGGAAAGCTGTCCTTTTTAGTCTCCGGAGGTGAAACTTGTGGAATCCGGGGCGGGGGCGTTGGAACGCCGTCAGTTTCGGCAAAACCTCCATCCACGTCGCTTGCGGGCCACCCCGTGCGCAAAAGTTCTTCTTTAATTTTCTCTCGCGTAATACCAGAAGAGAGAGCCTGGTGGATGTATGAAAGAAGTTCCTGGTTGGCCATAGTAAAACGATATGTTATTTCATTATACGCATATCATACCACCAGCCCTGTAAAGGGGAAAACTATGTTATTAAGTGCTGCATATTTGTTAAAAAATGAGAAATCGTTTTTTGTCGTTCTGCCGTTATGAAACAAAAAACCGCCAGTTAATTGGCGGGGGATAGTACTACTTCAGTGTCCTTAGGTTCTCTCTTAGCCGTAGTAACTCCGGAGCATAATAGAGCTCGCTTCGTTCTTCTTTGCACATGGGACACGTGAATTTAACTTCATAGTGAAACACATGCCAATTAGTTCTTTTGCCGCCTAGCCATTTTGCTTCATATTCATAATCTGCCGGCTTGGGCCCGTGAATTTTAATAACGGTTCCCTTGAAGCGGTATTGCTTGTGATTTTTATTGCAGGCGCGAGGTTCTATATTTTTTACTTTATCGCCAGCACGAAATATTTTTCTCTCAGCGAACCTGCCTTCGCATTTTTTAGCTTCGCGGATAGCAGGGTATTCTGTTTTGCAAATAGAGCATTGATACGAAACCACCTTTTTCACAATTCTTTTCACTTATTCCTCCAAGAGGAACTCAAGGTGCCAAGGGTTATGTAGCATGAGCGATACGTGAAATCAAATTCATGTACCAGGGGGAACGGCGAATAAAAAGAACTCACTAAAGAGTGAGCCTGTCTAACTTTATATATGTCTTGCCAATAATTAAAGAACCTATCTTCCCAAAACTATGCGTTGAAACATGCTCTGTGTCCGCTTGCGAGAACCCCAGAGGAACCTCGTGAAAACATGGGAAGAGGCGTGTAATTCCTGCAATACATCCCATCGTTCGCCAAGCCATGCCTCATGCCATGCCCGGAAAACATGCCAGACAGGAAGACGTTCGTGGCTTAAGAGGTTTGCGCCAAGCGTGATAAGGAGAGTTATGAATCGGAGCACTGGGTAGAGCATTCTTTGCTCCATTCTTGTTGAAGGGTCTCGCCACTCGTCTAGTGTATAACATGTATGGGATAAATAGTCAAATTTTATAATCCTGAAGAGCAGGCCTTTTTCCTTTTAAAAACAAAAACCCGCCGGTATTTTAGCGGGTTGAGAGATATTTGCTTATTCATTAGGACAGCAATTTAAAAGTCGAAGAGAAATGCCGCAAAATCGGGGATTCGTAATTAAACTTCATTCCCTTAATACGGCCCTTGTCTTTAACTATTTTTTTAAAAACATCGATTGTATAGTCAAAATGTTCTCTCGAATACACTCTCCGCGGAATGGCAAGGCGCAAAAGCTCAAAGCGCGCTTTTCTGTTTTCTCCGGTCTCCGGGTTGCGCCCTTCCATAAGCGACCCTATTTCAACGCCCCGAATGCCACCTTCAATATATAAGGAAATAGCCAAGGCATGAGCCGGAAAACGATCCCAAGAAATATGAGGAAGAAATTCTGATGCGTTAACATAGACTGCGTGTCCCCCGATCGGGCGGAGCACCGGGACTCCGGCTTTGTGCAAAGATTCCCCCAGATACCGGGCCTGCTCAATTCTATGCCGTAAATAGGATTCTTCAATGCCTTCGTAAAGTCCTTTGGCGACCGTTTCCATGTCGCGTCCCGACATCCCTCCGTAGTTCAAAAATCCTTCATGAAGTATCGCCTGTGGGGCAAGCTTTTTATACAGCAGAGGGTCTCGCATGGCAATAAAGCCTCCCATGTTCGCGATTGCGTCTTTTTTTGCGCTCATCAAAACGCCGTCCGCGTGCCTCATTGTTTCGAGTACGATCTTTGAGATCGGCCAATTGCGGTAGCGCTTCTCTCTTTCTTTTATAAAAAAGGAATTTTCCGCAAATCTTGCAATATCGTAAAAAAGCGGGACGCTGCATTTTTTTGCAATTTTTGCGACACCCCGTATGTTTTCTAAAGAAACAGGCTGCCCCCCAACGCTGTTGCATGTTATCGTCAGCAGGACATACCGTATTGTTTTGTTCTTTATAAGGACGCGTTCCAGTTTTTTGAGGTTAACATTGCCTTTAAAGCCGTGCAGGCTCTTTTTCGAAAAAGCCTCGCCGGAGGTTACATCAATTATTTTTGATCCGCGGTTTTCAATGTGGGCGCGCGTGGTATCAAAAGGCGAGTTGCCCGTAACACTGTCTCCATCGTTGAGCAGTACTGTATTAAAAACCGATTCAGCCCCTCTTCCTTGGTGGGTGGGAATCACAAAAGGAAAACCAAGAACTTTTTGAACCGCCTTTTTAAATCTTATAAAACTGCTAGAGCCGGCATACGATTCGTCTCCCTGCATGAGGGCTGCCCACTGGTTTTCAGACATTGCGCCTGTTCCGGAATCGGTCAGAAAATCAATCATAACGTCCGCAGAGTTGATGAAAAACAAATTATAGCCGGCCTTTTTAATAAGTCCTTCTCGTTCTTTCCTGGTACGCATGGTAAGAGGCTCTACCATTTTTGTTTTAAACGGAGGAAGTTCCATAGATTTTTATAATAATCCCGCTCATGCCAATCCGTTTATACAAACGTATTGACGTCGAGAGGGGTTTTACGTAATATACTATAAACCCGCACTTATCACGATGGCACCAGACTCAAAAACAGTCAAATTGGCCTGTGCAAAGCCCAGCGAAGCTCGTTCCGCGGTTGTTGTCTAAAAAACTAAAAAATACTTGGAACCAAACACTCTGAATATTTTAGAAAAGTTGTCATGCGCATGCTTTTGAAATAAATTTGCATTTAACAATAAAAAACCCGTGCTGGTGCACAGGTTATTTGAGCAGTCCATCGAGCTCACTCCGGAGGATAGTCTTTTTTTTGAGCAGAGCTTCGGCAACGCGTCCAAGGCGTTTTTTGCCGATCTTCCGCATGAGGGATTCGGCTTTTCTTTCTGCCTTTTTAATTATAGAGGCAACGTCCTGCTCTTCCGTTATCCGCATGGGCTGGCTGTATTCGTTTCTGGGGCGATTAAATACGATGCACCCATAGCGTTGCCGCGTCAGTGCTCCCTGCGCGTTGTCGCCGACAAGCCTTTGCGCGGCTGCGTTTGCGCCAAGAAGATCAAACGCATTACCGTCGTCTTCAGGAAATCCAAGATATCGCTGGCCGATCATTCCGCATAGTGAAAAAACAACAAGGTTCTCAATGGTCTGCAATGGAACGACTCTGTTGTCGGGAATGTTTACCATGGTCGTCCCGCGGCCTTCAAGCTCGGCACTTCGTCTCGGCAATATGGTTACCACCTGAACGGGCAGCCCCAAAAATCTGCCCGCGGCGGCATGGCACGCTTCGTGGTGTGCTACCACGCGGTCGTCTTCGGGCGAGCGCTCGCCGTCCATTTCAAAACCGATAAGATTTCGGACGCATCGCTCAACCAAATGCCGCTCGGTAAGTTTTGCGCTCTTCTTTTTTTCATCAAGCTTTGCCTTTGTGCAGGCATCATTTACGAATTGTTGAATCGCGGCTGGGGATGTTTCGTCTTGAAAAAGAGAGGCGATGCTTTCAAAGTCGATGTTCGGGTCGTGGTCAACGAGCGATACATAGTAGCGGAGCGTATCAATTTTGCCCTGCGGAGTTTGGTAGCCGAAGGGAATCGGCTCCATAAGAGCGCGGCCAAAACCGAAAAGTCCGCTATCAATTTCATCAGCACTATCAACCGCGGCTGTTGCGACAAGAAATATTCCGTCGGTCCTGCCTTCGACTCCGTCGATTTGAATCCGCAACTCTTCCAGTGCTTCTCCTTCAACGCCGTCGAACTCGTCATAAAAAAGAATTATGGGCTTGTTCTGTTTTTTTACATACTCGCGCGCGAGCTTATAAAGCTCCCGCACGTCTTCTGCGCCGAGGTCGGCCTCGCGTCCGTCTTCCTCCGGCTTCGGAAAATTGCGGACATTTACGAACCGGGCGTTGCTTGCGGTTGCAAGATATCGGGAAAAATATGTCTTGCCTGTCCTTTTTGGCCCATAAAGGAGCAGAGTTCCGCCGACAGGAAGACCGAGTGAGGTTAGAAATTGGAAGTTTCTTATGCGCTCAATGACCTCGTCAAATGTCGCAAGGAGCGCTCCGGCTCCTCGTATTTCCTCTCTCTTTACAGGAGCAAATACAGAAACATCGCTGAAGATAAACTTCCTTCTTTTTTGGCTAAGCGAGCTCATTTGCTTTCTCCGCTTGTTGAGAGTTTTAAAAGGCCTGGCTGTCGTCACGGTAGCACAAAGAAAAGAAAAAAGAAATTGTATCAAAATAAAAAAGCTGCCATGGTGTATGCCCTGGCAGTCTACTTAAATATTTTTCTATTTCCACAGAGGGCTGGTCAAATGCACCTGCAATCAAAGGGTACGCATCCGCAAAGTTTAGTTTTTCTGTTGTGCTTTGTACAGTATGGTTTTGCGAGAGGGATTGGGACCACGAGTGTGAGGGGTTCGGATTCTTTAACATTTCCCTCGTCGTCAGCCATGAGGGCATACGTTTTCATCGGGAAAAGTTTGTTAACGAGCACATGTCCAAAGATTAATTCGTCCAGCGTGTGTAGCGTATTCTTGCCCACAGGTAACCCTTCTCGGAGTATTTTTTGGTAAAATCAGTATAACATATTAAAGTTTATAGTGTCAAGATTTTGCAAAAAGACTTTTCAAGCCATCGTCTGTTTCAGCAATATCAAACCGGTCTGCCAAATGACCAGTCCAGACTAAAAAACAGCCCCGACGCAATAGTGGGGCTGTTTTGCAAATTTATTTTTTTGGAGTTTGAGGCTCTCCTTTGTTTTCTGCGGCGAGTAATTGCGTAAGGATATCGCCCCGGGCGTGATCCGGGACAAGAACGAGTTCTCCTTCTCCGTCTATAATTCGCTGATACTCAAGAATATCGAACATTGTGGATAATATCTCCGGGTCCTGCGAGATTTTTTGGAGGGTTGTGCCCACGATTTGCGGGCGCATTGCCGCGGCTTTGGCAAATTCAATCGAGGCCTCCTGTTCCGCGCGGCTTGCGATGACGTTGACCTGGTTCTTGCCGTCTTGTTCAATAGCGGACGTTACTTGGCGCAGTTGGTTTACGACTTTTTCCTCAATTTGATTGATCATGTTTTCATCTCGGAAATGCACCTTTCGGATATAGACAGACCCAAGCTTATAGCCCCACTTTGCCGACTCTGCTGAAACTTCTTGCCGAACCATGCGGGACATTTGGTGCCTGTTTACAAGCATTTCTAGCAAGGGCAAATTACTCAAATTTTTGATGGTCTCGTTTTTTACGTTTGCGGTAAGAGATCCTTCGGGGTCTACATTTCTAAAAATATGGGCGACCGGATCCGTGATGAACATCTCATACCAAACCCCGATGCCCATCGGAGTCCCTTCCTCGGAATTTACCGGAATGCTTCGAAGATATTTTTGGTCCAGGCTCATGCTTCGCGTGTGCGCATGTCCAAGCCAGTTAACGACGAGCGCCCGCCAGCCTAACTTCGGCCACAAAAAATGAATTCCCGGCTGGTCCAATACTCCTACAATATCGCCGAATAACACATACACCCGCGTTTCGCGTTCGTGGATGATCGTATAAAAACCAAAAAATTTACCCAAGCCGAGCAATGCCTGTTCAAAAAAAATACAGAAGGAAACCGTGATTATGATAATAGGAAGCGACTCGGTCATTTTTTTGCTTCAAAAATTATCCTTTTTGCCTTTGAGAGAAGCGTAAGTTTTACGTTCCGTACGTATGCGAGGAGCGTTTTGTCTCCGTTCTTTTTGATTTCGCCGAGCTGTTCCGCCAGGCGGCCGAGAAGCTGAACCTCGGCCTGCGCTTTCAGCGTTTCAATCTCGACAGCGCGCCGTGATTGAACGATCTTCTGGTCGGCAGCAGCCTGTGCAAGGCTTATTTGAGAAGACACGTGGTTATGGGTGGTATTAATTGCGGCAAGCGCAGACTCAACGTCACTTGGCGGCTCAAGTGCCGTAACGAGCGCTGCGTCCAGCGTAATGCCGTAGCGCGCGGCGGACGACCGGCATTCTTCTTCCATGTGCTGGTTGAATTGCCCCAGGTTTTTTCTTAGGTCGTTTATTGAGGTCCCGTATGAGGCGGCAAGCGATGTATGTGCGTCTTCTCGTGCAGGAGCTTCAAAGTTTGCGATGCGCTCTCTTAAGATCGAAATAAAATAGCCCATCACATGGGCAATGGGGTTTTTAACGCCGAATATATACGCGTATAAATTTTTATCGGATACGGTATAGCGCAACTGGCCTCGCAATTTTATGTTGAGCTGGTCCTTCGTGACCGCTTCAAGTGCGGTGTTGTTTTCGTTTGCATAGTGGTTTTCCGGGTCGTAGGCGATATCGATTAACTCTGTCGCAATCGATGCTTTATGGATTTTTTCCCAAGGAAATTTAAAATATGGTCCTCCAGGCATTATAACTTTGAGTTGAGGGAAGGTATATCGTTCCTTTTCGTCTTCCGTCAAAGAATCGGAAAACTCCGGAATATCAAGCGTAGAAGTTCCTTCAAAACGCTCTGCTCTTCCGAACCGCGTTTTTACCGCCCGTTCATTCTGCTGGACAACGAAAAAACCGGTGATCAGAACCCGGATAATGACATAGAGAAGTAGCCCCGAATATATTCCTATAAGCACGGTCATGCCTTTATAATATATCAGGCTTCCCTCCTAAGCAATTAACAGGTTATAAAAACCCCTGTACTCGTCCGCGAAACTTTGTCTCCCGGGTGGCTTTTTGTAAATGTGGTTTCTAGAGCATATATTCCTTGAATTATTAAAAAACTTTTATAAAAAAATACCCCTCGGAGTATGCGCGGGGTAATATGATGCTTTTTATAGAATAATCGAGCCGGGATATTGCCAGTAATAGCGCAGGTGTCCGTCCGGGAAAAAGATCAGATTTCTTAATTCTTCCGGGTCGGGGTTGACCGAGAGGCAATTATTCATGCAGACATTTTGCCCGTTGACGTCATAAACGATTGCGCCATGCGGGAGGTGAAGGATTTTATGCCCGTGCTTTTTGAGATATTCAATAATTTCCACCCTTTCTTCTCCCGTGAGGTGGTGCGTATTCGTCCACTTCCAGGTCTCAAAGCTTTCGCTTTCGTCCGGTTTGTTTACCGGCGTCAGCGTGAGCTGTTCCACGCCAAGTTTTTTTGCAAAACCGATAAGTGTAGTCGTTCTTTCCGCATTATCAATGAAGCCGCTGGCAAGAATGCAGGTAAGGCGGACGGAGAAGCCGGTGTTATGCAGGAACGCGATAAGGCCTGGCAGGTCGATGTAGCTTTTCTTATGCGGCAGATACACCTCACGGTTTTTTTCCGGGTCGTAGTGAACGATGGAGACCGCAATCGTGGTCATGCCCCGTTCATACCAATCCTTGAGGTGCTCTTTATAAACAGCGGATTTTTCTGCGATAAGGATGCCGTTTGTCTGAAGTTCTATCAAAGGAAACTGAAATTCCGCCATTTCATTAAGGTAGCGGGTAATTTGTTTTGGAAAGAGCGTTGGTTCTCCTTTGCCGGTAAACATCGCCGTGGTCACGCCACTTTGTTTCGCAAGGCGACAGGCAACCTTGAAGTTTCTCCAATTCACGTTCGGTTCCGGCAAATCAACTCCGAGCGGGGGAGTCATCTTTGAGATGCAGAAAGGACAGCGGGCGTTGCATGCCTCGCTTCCGGCAAGAATGCTGAACGTTTGAATCCGCATCGCTTCTCTCCTCTCTTTTTGGACACGAGGAAACCATTATTTTTATAGCATAATTTATCTCTGCTTGTCAAGCAAAAAACGAAAAAACGGAAAACAAGAAAAAATAGATCATGGGCGATTTACACATATAGCGATCGCGCGTCCACGAGCAAGATGCCGGCCTTCGAGGCGGCCTCCTTTTTTGCTATACTTTTATTATGACTTTTCATAAAAAAATCGGGGCTTGGCTTATTGACTACGGCTACATGGTTCGAGGGGTTCTAACGATGACGATACATCGCGACCCGCCCAAACATTATCTTGGTTATACGATAGACGGAAAAGTGCCCGTTGTCCTCATTCCGGGTATTTTGGGAAAATGGGGCTTTATGAAGAGCCTCGGCGATAAAATATCCCGTCGCGGGCATCCCGTGTATATCGTGCCGGAACTTGGTTACAATATTTACAATATTCCAACGTCCGCCAAAACACTCCGCTCGCTGATCGTGCATATTATCCCGAAGCGCGGGCATGTTCCGCCTAAAATATCGCGGGGAGCAGAAGCAGTTAGAAAATTGATTGAGGAAGAGGATTTATCCGGAGTGGTTTTGGTTGCGCATAGCAAAGGAGGCCTCATAGGAAAATATTTATTGGCGCATCATAATATAGACAATCGGGTCCTGGGCATGGTTGCAATCGCCTCGCCTTTTTCCGGTTCGGCGATGGCAAAACTGATTCCGCACGATTCATTTAAAGAACTGCGGGCAGATAGCGAAATCATTCAAGATCTTGAGCGGCACCGCAAAGCAAACGAAAGAATTATATCCATCATTCCGGAATATGATAATCATGTTTGGGCTGAGCGCGGCAGTTTTTTGGAGAGTGCTGCGGAAAACATAGAAGTGCCGATACACGGCCACCACAAGGTTTTATTCGATAAAAAAGTTTTGTCTTTGGTTCTTTCCGCGATTGAAAAAATATCAAAGTTGAAATTTTTGGAATAGATGGCGGGTGCCTTTTTCACAATCTTTCAGCCATGTGCCCTAAAGCGTTTCAGACGTCTGAAAATTAAAATCCGCCAATCTTGGCGGTTTTATGAATCTAACTCAAGCTCGTCGAGTTTAGAAAAGTATGAGTATCCTTTGCTCTTTCGGTCTCGCTTTGTTTTTTCTTGTGATTGAAGCTCGGTAGTTGTAACTGACTTGATTGATTCTCCAAGCGACCCTTCCGGCACCTTCATTTTATATGTGTCTTGGAGTCTGTTAACGACAGCATTAAACTCTTTTTCAGAAAACTCATTTCCACGACAACCATCAAGAAAGTCGCGTAGCAAAAATTCATTAAGGGTTGCTCCACTGGGAAGCCCCTTAAGATAGAACAGAGTTTCATCCCATAAATCAACGACTTCGCCGTTGCGCCGAGCCATAGGAATTTTCTCCTTTGTTCGATTGAACTGAAATAATAAGTAGCGTCTTTGTGTTGTTTAGTCAAATCCTTTTGGAAAAGTTTTCTAGCCTCGCTGTCAATCGGTTTAAAAATATTTTGGTGATTCGACTTTGCTCACCACAAGCAAACCAAAAAGGCCAGCAATAACACTGGTTTTTTTGCGTAAACCGGTAAGTACATGGAGACGATAGTGACGGGCGGCAAATTCTGGTGAGGGAAATATGTAGTATTTACTTGTTTACCCTGAGCAGTACCGAAGCGCAGAATCTGAGTTTGGATTTTGATTTTAATTAAAAAAGGAAGCCAGTTGGCTTCCGATAAATATCAATTCGGATATTTATGAATTTCAATTATAACGACGTACGGTGCTGATTCAGTATCGTGATACCACAAGAAGGGTTTACGGTATCCCCTAAAAAATTCAACAGATTGTTGTTCACTCGGTTCAACTCCCGAGATGACAAAAAAAACATTACGATAAGTCTGAATACGCTCTTTTTCAAGAAGACCATCTTTCCCAACATAGGTTACTACATAATTCCAGGAATTAAGCTCTAGAATATGTACAACGGGCTTAAGCACTCGATATGGTTTTTCCTCAATGTAAAATTCTCTGTTATTCCATGTTTGATGAACTGATGAAAAAGCTAAAAGCAAAATTACTCCGAAAACACCGATTAACACGTAAGGTCGCTTCATTCCTGTGTATCCAATGGAGTCAATGAACTAAAGACATAGTATCTATAAGAAGTTGTTTTGTCAACGGGTTTTCCAAAATTTAGAGAAAAATTGAACAAGGCGCAAAGATTTGAATTTATTGAATAATCTGAGTTTAACCACCGCTTTTCGGTTCTAACCGAGGTAAAAGATTGGAGTTGACCGGGACGTATGGAAAACTCTTGTATGTCAGATTTACAGGGTTTTTCTCATGCCGGAGTTTCCATCGGGGCTATACTGATTATAGAATCCATCGAGGTTCTTGGTCTGTTGACAACAGTGATACACTTTTGATACACTTAAAGCATATTGGTAAAGTAATATAAAACCCATGTCTACAGCAAAACAAAGAATAAATATCAGCGTTTCAGATGAAATGAGGCGTGTTCTTACCATGCTTGCGAAGCGTGATCATGTACCCGCAGCTACGAAGGCTGCGCATCTTATTGCAACCGCGCTTGAAGTCGATGAAGATGTGGTCCTGAATGAACTTGCTGAAAAACGAGACCAAGAGAGGGTGCGTTTTACTTCGCATAAAAAGGCTTGGTCATAATGTTTGAAATTGTCTATCATCATCTCGTTGTCGAGGAAGATATCCCAAAACTTTCTTCGGTTTGGAAAAATAAAGTTAGACGTGCTATAGAAGAAAAGCTTGCAAATCGTCCAGAAGTGTATGGCAAGCCCCTTCGCCGATCTCTCAAGGGGTACCGAAAGCTCCGAGTAGGGGACTACCGTGTTATTTTTCGAATTGAAAACAATAAAGCCAAAATTTTTGTTATACAGCATCATTCGGTGGTATACGAAGCCGTAGAGAAGAGGGGATAAGGCACGTGCTTTAATCAAAAATCCCTGCTATTTTGGTAGGTTTTTTTGAACAGACTTTATGGAGACGATAGCGACAGGTGGAAAACTCTGGTGAGAGAAATATATCGTGTTTACTTGTTTACCCTGAGTAGTATTGAAGGGCAGAATTTGGATTTGGAATATTCGTTCATTTGACTAATGGCACCAAGCCATGCTACTGGTAATAACAGATGTTTTAAAATATCAATCAAGGGGGGCGAAATGAGTTTTCGAAAAATCTTTGTGCTAGCCCTGCTTAGTCTTACTATATTATTTCCCGGGGCTGTTTTTGCAGGAAATGACCCGCAGGGTATTCATTTTATTTTTACTGTTATTGATAATAAAACCGGACAAGATGTTGCACTTATCGGTTGGGCAGATCTTTCTTTGCTCGATAGTAAGAAAAAAGCATGGTTCTGCGAAGGCCTTCCAGATCCTCTAAAAGATAGATACGTTTATAAAGTATCGGTGAGTCAATATCTTTTTGATTCAGATGGTTTTATGTTGCGCGCTGGTCAAATGGATAAGGGAAAGTATGAATTTACTACAGGCGCTAATATATATTTTTTGAGATTGAGCAAGGTCGCACCCTTTTCTGCAAAAGAAATTGTGAACATCTCTTCTCGTCAGGGAGTAGCACCGTTCACTTTTTCTGCGATATATCCTACGGTAGCAGATCACTTTGTAGATTACGGGACAAAGGTTCCCGGTCTTACGATCAAAAATTTGATTTGCACACTAAGAACCAAATAAACAAAAAATATAGCGGCAGCATTTCTGCCGTTTTTTATTTTTGAGTTTTCCAATCCCGCCATCTGTGTCCAAAACACTGATTTCAGTCCCTCAATTCAGCTCCCGTTCGAGGGCCTGAACGGCCCCTCGGGGCTAGTCGAATGACGGGATAAATAAACAAAAAAACAGCTAAATGCGAGCTGTTTTTTATAAAGAAGCTACGGTTTGTGGTGCACGGCTACGGAAAATGTTTATAAATATCTTTCCGGTTTTTTACCCTCATACATTCGATTTTGCTTTCTCCTGACAATTTGAAACCAATACGGTAATCACCGAGTCTTATGCGATAATAGCCGGGGAACCCCTTTATGGGTTTAAGATTGTAATTCTTAAGATCGCGGATACTGCGAAGCTTGGGAAAAGCTTCTGTACAAAGAGAATGAACTTCCCTCTGTATATCAGAGGGAAGTTTTTTAAAATCCTTAATAAATGTTGGTTTGAAAAATACGTTCATTCGACAAGAAGTTTTTTCGCGCCCTTAAGCGCAATACTTTTTTCTTTTTCGGCATTTTTCATGAGTCGGCCCAAATATTTGTCTTCGATTAACTCTATTAAATCATCTAAAATTTCCGCCTTTGCTTTCAGGTGTTCTAATTCTGATTTTTCTCGTATTCCTTGCTTTTCTTTGGTTATCGTATTCATGTCTTTAATAGTACCACTTTGTTTATTTTTTGCAAACAAATGGAAAAAGCCGTTCGACATGGTTGCCAAACGGCCTATTCCTCAAAAAGGTGGTGGAGATGATAGAGACAGATGGAAAACCTTAGTTCGGCAAATTTACTTGAGCATGAGACCGACCCAAGAATTTTGGTATGGAATAGCCAATGCTACTTGAGACCATAAATGAAATAAATACGGAGATCCCGCTCAACACACCCTCCCACGCATTGAACGTGACAGCAACGCCTAAAAATACCCCTATTGGGGGAATGAGTAAATACATTTTTGGTTGACTAATGAAATAAACTGCAAGTCCGATAATCAAGAAGTAAAGTCCTTCTGCAATAAGTGAACCAAGGATTGGGCCGAAGTAGGGAGATATTATTCTACCAATCTGAAAAATTGGGTTATAGAAAATATTTATGAATACAGGAAAAAGACCGATGGCCGATCCTGTTATAATTGCAATGATATTTCTTTTGGTCATGCATCTATTATGGTTAAAGCTCTCTTATTTACAAACGAGTTTTCCAATCCCGCCGCCTCTCTCCAAAACACCAACTTCGGCAAACTAAAAAACAACTAGAGATTAGCTGTTTTTCAATGAAAATTCGTGATGAGTTTTCAATTGTGGAGTTGACCGGGACGTATGGAAAACTCTTATCGAACAAATATATCGTGTTTGCTTACAAAATCTGGATTTGGAATTTTTGTTTGTCTAATCTCTTAAAATCTTTACGAACTCATCACTGCCTATTTTTAGGTCATCAATAATTCCTTTTAGCGTTTTCTTCCCAATATCTTTACCACCATGGATCGGAATTGTTACTCGTCGACCATCAGAATGTTTAAATTGAGCATGGCTTCCAACTTGGTGGTGTTTGAAAAATCCGAGTTTTTCGATAACCCGGATTAATTCTTTAGCTTTGAGAATCGGAAGTTCGCTCATATACGGCTTAAGAACGGGTGCCGGTAAGCAGTTCTTTGTCAGAAAACGACTGAATCAGTTCAAGTGCGTCCTCTTCTTTTGGTACCGTTAAGTTGTCTTTCAGCATTCCTTGAATGTGGCAGCGGATTGCTTCTCTGAGATTTTTTTTCACTTCATTAATTGTTTTGCCATACGTATGGAGACCAGCAAGCAACGGGACAAAACCATGGTATCCGGATGACTCATCCGGTTCAATTATTACACGAAATGTATAAGGATTTTTAGCCATATTTTCATGTTAGCAAATTTTTATCCCCAAGTCAACCAAATGGAAAAAGCCGTGCGCCTGGTAGCTAAATGGCCTATTCCTCAATCGTGTGGTCATTATACCAAAAAGTTCGGACTTACTTCCAGCAAAATCCCAATGACGAATGAATCGCCCCACCACCGCTCGCTCCGCTCGCGTGTCCCGCAAAAAATGTTCTCCGCTTTTCTGATTTTGTGCGCGACCGATTTTTCTTCTAAAAGGAAAAGAAAACTTTTTTGTGTTGCTCTGCTCTGACGAGCATGGCGGCGGGGACGGCCTCTGTCTTTCGCTCGGGCGTGGCGGAATTCCTCCCCACTTTTGGACAAATCAGTTTCCTTTTCGTTCAATGCGCCGTGGGATTCTGCCACGTCCCGCCTTGCGGGACGCGCTACTGCCGAGCGGCGAAGCCGCGAGGCAATCTCTCTCCCAAAACGCGAAAGTTCTATCTGGTGGAGACGATAGAGACAGATGGAAAACTCTTGTCGGTCAGATTTACAAGGTTTTTCTCATGCCGGAGGTTCAGCTAATAAATTTTTGATAAAAAAGAACCCCGCCGGTGTTTTGGCGGGGACCTGCTTTTACCTGCGGGTGGAAGGGTTAGAGCGGGATGTCATGTTCGCTTGAGTTTCCCGTGCTCATGTGGTTGATGAGGTCATCTGACTGTACGTCATCACCGATTCGATCTTTGCTCCGACGGGCCATGATGATGTCCATCATCTCGGCGACTATTGTCGCACACGCGAAATCGTAGAGGATTTCCATGCCGCCTCTGTCGAGTGACGGCCATGGATTGACGTCCTTGATGGACATCTTCCTTGATCCCGGCTTTACCGGCTTTGCCGAGGCGATGATACGGCCGAGCGTCTCGGGTCGCATCTTCCGGAGCAGGTACTTCATGGCGAACTCGTTTCTCACATAGAGGTCGTGAGAGGTCTCGCCATCGCTCAGCCCCACTGCCTTGATGCCGAGTTTACTCATTGTGGTCAGGGCCAGGTTGCGAAGGTATGTGTTGTCTCCCATGTTTTTCTCCTTGCCTTTCGGCAGATTCCCGCCGTGTCGACGCGACTTGCGATCTGGGAGAATCGCACTGGAACACTCCATGTGTTCCTTGGCGGGGTTAACCTGAGTATTCAGATCAACATTTATATTATAACATATTATATAAAATAAAGCAAGGTTTGCAAAAATCTTACAATTTTGAGCAAAAATTCTAGGTAATTAGTTGGATTCGTAACTACGCATGATAGAATATCAGCATGGTTACAAGACGAAATAACGTTTTTGGGTGCGCGGCCAACTTTTTGAGGGGAAAAAAGTGCGTGTGGTGCGGTTCATACAAGGTTACGAGGACCGCCCGGGGATATGTGAAATGCCGGTTGTGTCAGTTGTCCTATGAATTGCCTTTCTATCTCCGGCTCCGGTATAGTCTTTACTGCGCCACACCACCAATCCCTACAATGATAGTATTTGAATCTCTTTTTTGCCGTCATTGCCTTCCAAAACGCCGATGTGACGAACAAACGCCGACTCATGACTTCAATGGTGGAAAACTTTTCACTTCATCAAAAAAACCTCACCGTTGCATGGAAAAAGCCGTTCGACATGGTTGCCAAACGGCCTATTCCTCAAAAAGGTGGAGCACTGTGAAGGACGGTAGAACTATGTTTGAGGAAGAAAATCGGTATATTTATATGCCAGACCTGAGCTTGGTGGCATAATTTGTAACATCCGACAATAATCTAACTTAGGAAAGGCACAAAACAGTTAAAATCCATTAATTTTCTCCTGCTCGCAGCAACCTCTTTTCTTTCGTTCGCCCTTGGAGAGCGAACGCCAAAAATCCCAATGCTTTTTACTGTAGCCAGATTGCTTCATAACAGAATCTCTCATAGTGCCTGGTGTCAGCTGAACTCTTCTAACCGGAAACCCCACTTGGCCATCTTCGCCGTTAGGCTTTTTTCCTCTCCATAGAGCATCATCCCCATCCATATTTATAAAGATAAAGTCGTGAGATTTAAGAAAGCCCTCCGCAAGTGAGGGCTCCCAAGTTCCGACATTATAGTGAGGTAGCTTTTTAGTCATTACGCAGTAATACTAGCCCGTCGTTCTTTAATCCTTTGCTCCCAGACGATTGCTCTCACTATCTTTTCCCATTTCTCTTTCAGTTGCTGTGCCTTTTCTTGTTCTATAAGAAGTTTAAATCTCTCAACATACTGTTTGGGAAGTTTTTGATTAAGAAGTTTGTCATCTAATCCATTTTTTTGAATAGAATCAATATATCTTGCTGCAAGTTTGTTTATTTGTTGTCGCAGTTTGAAAAAATCATTACCTTCTCGTATCAAAGATAACTCTAAACAAACCGCAGTATACCAACCCTTCTTTTTTGAAGGGTAAATCATAAAGTGAATAAGCCAATCCTTTTTGCTATTTTTAGAAGAGATCCTCATGTGTTTAGCAGTTATTGTAAACCACAGCAATATTAGTACCACAAATATGTTTCGAATGTCAAGCCATGCAAATTATGGCATATACTTATAATAGCATACACGAAAATATTGACAACAGAGAATTTGGTGCTACCGGTGCCACCAGAGGAAGAACTGGCCGATTTTGCGCAAAATATAGCCAAAAAATAGAAGGGAGAGCCCTGCGCCAAAATATGCACCATTCATACCACTCTTTGGATCAGCTTGTCCAAACATTAGGAAGCCACCCAACATCATCAAAGTCGCAAGAATTACGAGAGTCTTCCCTCCCTTCCCGGAACCCGAGGATGATGAACCGCCACTTAGCAAAAAACCGAGGAATAGAACTATGACCCCGCCAACGATATTTTGAAGTAGATTTTGATTAAAAAAATCAGCCATACGATTGGCTTCTAAGGTATCACAAAGGAAGCGTGGCAGACAACCCCACCCCACTATTTCTATATCTCCAAGCGGGTCCAGTTGGTACAATCGCCATCTTGCGCTTTTTTGCCTTCGCCCTCGTGGCATTGAGGATGAAGAATAGAAACAAAAACACCGCTTTTAAGCGGTGTTTTTGTTGTGCTTGCCTTCAGTTTAGGAAATCCTTAACTGAACGGGGCTTTCGCCCACAAGCACAGTAGCATTGTAGCACTAGAAGAAATTAAAAGTCAATGAAACCAATTTATCCACAGAGGAAGATAAAAGATTAGTGCTAAGAATGGTATTCTCCCAGCATCTCATCTACAACAAAAACAGCGGGTTTGAAACCGCTGCTTTGTCGCTTCCCATAACGCTTTTTCAGCATTCTGGTGAGCCTAACTCACGTCTGGGTGTGGGCATATTGGCGTGGCACCCGGACAGATTGGCGAGAAACAGCGTGGACGGCGGGCGCGTCATCTATCTCGTGGATACCGAAAAAATTGTTTCTTTGCGCTTTCCGACATTTTGGTTTGAGCCAACTCCGCAAGGGAAATTCATGTTGCAAGTGGC
>MHQP01000030.1 GCA_001820685.1 Candidatus Sungbacteria bacterium RIFCSPLOWO2_01_FULL_47_32
TAAAATAACACCACCAAACGAAGCATTGTCGGAATTAAGAAAGCGGAGCGATTTTGCGGGAGCCAAAATCGCGCTATCAATTTTTTCAAAACCTTTTCCGCCTACGGCGGAAGCCGTGAATTCCCAAAGCTCCCCCAAATTGAAATCATGAAAGACCTCAAACCAAAATATTTTCTCTACGCGAGGAAATCAACAGAGGACGATGACCACCAAATTATGAGTATTGAAGCTCAACTCTTTGAGCTTCGCGAATATGCGCGTAGAGAAAATGTGGAAATTCTTGAGGAATTTCAAGAGTCGAAAAGCGCAAAAAAGCCGGGGCGAGAATTGTTCGGCGAGATGATGACGCGTATTGAACGAGGCGAGGCAAACGGGATAATTGCGTGGCATCCTGACCGTCTTGCGAGAAATAGCGTGGACGGTGGGCGCGTCATCTATCTCGTTGATACCGAACAAATCGCTTTTTTACGCTTTCCGACATTTTGGTTTGAGCCAACTCCGCAAGGGAAATTCATGTTGCAGGTGGCGTTCGGTCAATCCAAGTATTACTCGGATAACTTGGTTGAAAATATCAATCGCGGTATCCGCCAAAAACTCCGCCGTGGCGAATGGCTGACAAAAGCGCCATTTGGTTATGTAAATAATCAGAAAACGCGAACAATAGAACCGCATCCGACACTTTCAAAAGTCATTGTCCGCGCTTTTGAGGAATTCGCCACCGGAAAATATACGCTCGGAAGTTTGGCGGAGTTTTTGGCTGAACTCGGTTTGGAAACTCGGCACCGAACGCCACTTGCCAAAGCGTCCATTTCCAGAATGCTCACTAATCGAGCGTATTTAGGTTTAGTAAAACATAAAGGCGAATATCACGAAGGACGCTTTGAACCAATTCTTTCCGCAACGCTTTTTGAAGCCGCGCAGGAAATATTGCGCCGTAAGGCAAAGCCCCGCAAATCCAAACAACGCCACGATTTTCCATTTACCGGACTAATGATTTGCGGAGAGTGCGGCTCGGCGATCACGGCGCAATTTTCGCGCGGCAAGTGCGGCGGAATATATCGCTATTATCGTTGCACCAAAAAGAAAGGCGTTTGTTTGCAAAAATATATCCAAGAAAAAGACCTTGCCGCGCAAATCAAAGCACGGCTTCAAAGCGTTGCTATTTGCGACGAGTGGATTTCTAAAATGTTAAAGCAAGTTGACGAATGGGAAAAGGAAAATAATCACTCGTCGCAAAAGTTTGTCCAAAATCTGAAAAACAAAATATCTAAAACGCAAGAGAAACTGGACAAGCTCGTTTCCGCTTACATTGACGGCGACATACCCAAAGAAAACTATTTGCCGAAAAAAGAGGGGCTATTAAAACAAAAAGTTTCTCTTGCGAACGATTTGGAAGATTTTGGACAAACAGGAAAGAATTGGCTCCAACCCTTGCGTGCGTGGATTTTAGATACGAAAAAAGCCAAAAATTTGGCTTCTTCCGAAAACTATGGAGAAATGAAGCGGTTTGTTCAAAAAGTCGGAACGAACCCCAAATTTTTGGACAAATCCATTTCCTTTTCTTTTTGCCCGCCGTGGGATTTTATGGCTTTGCGCCTTGCGCAAAGCCACCAAGCCGAGGGGCGAAGCCCCGAGGCAACATCAGCGAAAAAGTTGAAAAGTTTTGAATTGTGGACCTACGGGGAGTCGAACCCCGACTTACTCCATGCCATGGAGCCGTGATGCCGCTTCACTATAGGCCCTTGTGACTATTTAATTTTCGGCATCATTTTTTTAATATTGGAAATTTTTTCTTTAATGTCCAGCCCTTTTCGTTCTTCTGCCATTTTTGCCTTCTTTTTTTCCTCGGCTTTCATTTGGAGTTCGAATTCCGAAAGAACTTGTGAGGCCTCTCTCTGAAAATCTTTCGGAGATGGTAGTTGACCGGATTCAGTTTCTTTTTGGATGGATGTGGTTTCAACCGGGCGTGCATGGAGTTTTTTATTTATGGTTTCCATTGCGTCATACAGTTCGTGCGCTTGTTTTGTCATGAGGTAGATGACTGTTTTCAGTTCTTCGGCATTTTTTGCCTCTGTCACAGAAAAATTCGCGATCGTATTCTTTGTTCTGACGAAAAGCGTATACGTAATCGCCGCAAACGCTTTTAAGGCCATATCGAACTCCGTGATGTTTTTTTGCTTCTCAAGAGGCGCCAAGAACGCCCCCTCTTTTTTCAAAATTTTTCCCCACTCCTTTATATTCTTTTTTTCAAGCGCATATGCTTTTTCGCGGATGTTTTCCGTAAGAACTGAAACATTTCCTCCGGATATTTCAAGGAAGACAAGAATGTGTGGACAGAAGATGCCAGGGATGCTTTCCAGGATAATTCCCCAAAGGCCCCAATCTTCCTTTGGAACAAACTTCTTCACTATTTCCAATATGTTATTGTGGCAGTCCATTGGTTGTCGGAGGTCGGCTCGGCAGGGTTTGAATCTGCGGCCATCAAGGCATATAAAACATATATGTGGTTCACTCGCTCGAAAAGAAAAAATGGGAGTGCATGGACTCGAACCATGAACCCCGGAGGTATAAGCTCCGTGCTCTAACCATTGAGCTACACTCCCACGATATTTTCATTTCTTGCTCCCTGCCGCGCATACGCTTGGCGCTTTGCCATTGAGCTATGTGCCAGCGAATATCTTTTTCTTCCAGCATATAATAGCAGAAAAACAAGAAAAAACAACCCCGACGAATGCGGGGTTGTTTCAAGATTTCTGCGTTACGCTGCAGCCATCATTGCCGCAAATTCATCTTTTTCAATAGTTTCTTTTTCGATAAGGTGCTTGGCGATTTTTTCAAGCTTGTTTCTGCGGGAAGTAATTATCTCACGGGCCCTTTTGTAGGCGCCGTCAATGGTCTTTCTCACTTCAGAATCAATGAGCTCGGCTATTTGTTCGGAGTAATTTCGCTCATGTCCGAATTCTTTTCCAAGGAATACCATTTCCTCCTCTCCTCCAAAGACAGCCGGTCCAAGTTTTTCGGACATGCCATAGCGCATAACAAGGCTTCGGGCGATGTCGGACGCTTTTTTTAGGTCGTCACCCGCGCCGGTTGTTATTTCGTTGAAGACAACTTTTTCGGCTACATACCCTCCGAGAGAAACCGCAAGCTCGTCGAGAAAATTCGAACGGGAGAATAAATGTCGGTCTTCCGCCGGAATTTTCAGGGTGTAGCCTGCCGCGCGCCCGCGGGAGACGATGGATATTTTATGCACCGGGTCGGCGTTCGGGAGGGTTGCCGCAACCAAGGCGTGTCCCGCTTCGTGGTAGGCGGAAATTTCCTTTTCCTTTACCGATAAAATATGGCTTTTTCGTTCGGGGCCAAGCATGACCTTTTCAATGGACTGAATAAGGTCGAGTTCATTCACTATTTTTTGGTTTTTGCGCGCGGCAAGTATTGCGGCTTCATTCACGAGGTTTGCAAGATCCGCTCCGGCAAAACCGGGAGTGCGTTCAGCTATCATGCGGAAGCGCACGTCTTTTGCCAGCGGCTTGTTTTTTGCGTGGATTTTCAAAATTTCTTCGCGGTCGTTTATATCCGGAAGGTCGATGGTAACGCGGCGGTCGAAACGCCCCGGGCGCAGAAGTGCCGGGTCTAAAACGTCCGGCCTGTTTGTTGCCGCCATGACAATTACCGATTCGTTTGTCTCAAACCCGTCCATTTCAACAAGGATTTGGTTTAGCGTTTGTTCGCGCTCGTCGTGCCCTCCGCCGATGCCTGTCCCGCGGTGGCGTCCCACGGCGTCTATCTCGTCTATGAAAACGATTGAAGGAGCTGATTTTTTCGCAAGCTTGAAAAGGTCGCGTACCCGGGAAGCGCCCACCCCGACGAACATTTCAACGAATTCGGAACCAGACATTTGATAGAATGGCACGCCCGCTTCTCCCGCGACTGCTTTTGCGAGGAGTGTTTTTCCCGTTCCGGGTGCTCCCATGAGAAGGACTCCGCGCGGGATGCGGGCCCCGATATCGAAAAACTTCTTTGGGCTTTTCAAAAAGTCCACTATCTCCTTCAGCTCCTCTTTTGCTTCTTTTGCTCCGGCTACATCCTTGAACGTGGTGCGCTCACGTTTGCTGTTGGGCATGATGAGGCGCGCCCGCGACTGCCCGAAGGTGAATGCCTGCATGGAACCCTGCCGGAGCTGTCTGGCAGACCACCAGATGAAAAACCCGATAACAAGGATTGGGAGAAGAAACGGCAAAACAGCGCCTATCCAGAAAAGAAAACCGCTTTGCTCCTGAATTTCTATGGAAACTTTTTTTAATTTCTCGGTGTCAACCGAGTAATTTTTAAGCGTTTCGGAAAGCCCCGATTCCGATTCTTTCCGCGACAAAAGAATGCTTTTGTCATTCAGCGTAACTTCAAGGTTGTTCTCGCGGACGACGATCTTTGAGACTTCATCACTATTTATTTTTTGGACGAGTTCCGAGAGGGTTACCTTCTTCTTCTCTTGGAGGGAATCGGAAAAAAGAGAGCCGAGGAGAGCTATCGTCATGAGGATAAGCACTCCGTATGTGAGATTTTTTGATATAGATTTCATACAAAGAATTATATAGTATTTTGGACGATGCCGCAAGAAGCAGGAAGAACAAGATTTTTTAAACTTGATTTTAACGGCAAAAAGTGATATACTAAAGGCACCACCACTCTTTGATAAATGATGTTGCCGGAGACGGCATATGCAAAAAACCCTTATTATCCCGCCCGGAAAAGTAGGATTGGTTCTTGGTGGAGGGGGCTTTTTTGGTTCTTTTCAAGTAGGAGTGCTTGAAGTGCTTTCAGAATATGGAATTCCGATAGAAAAGGTTGCGGGCACATCGGTGGGCGCCATCGCCGGAGCCGAGATTGTTGCCAGCAATTTTTCCGCCGCGCACCTTAAAAACATCTGGCTGAATGGGATAACAAGCCCGGATATCGTATTTGATCGCAAGGCGGTTCATAAGATATTTCTCGGAGATTCGGTATTTAGAATAGAGCCCCTTCTCAATCTGATAGGCGGAAATCTTGATTTAAATAACCTCCTTGCGAGCGATAAGGAATTTATTGCGACGACCACCCATATTCCCTCGGGCAAAGTCGTGTATTTTTCGAATAAAGACCCGCTGATATTGGAAGATCCAATAAAAATGCTTTTAGCCATTGTCGCTTCCTGCGCAATTCCGGTTGCTTTTCCTCTCGTAAAGATTGTGTCAAAAGATCCGTGGAATAAATCGGAGAGCCAGGAACTTACCGAGCAGTTCTATATTGACGGAGCGTATCGCCGTCCGCTTCCGATCAAAAAAATGATCGAACTTTTGAACGGCGTTCATGACGGCTGCAATACGGTTATTGTCGTGCGGTGCCATTCTGATAAAATTATGCGTCCCATGCCCAAGCGGACGCACGAGAGAATCCTCTATTCACAAGGGATTTCGCATAACGGAAAGGAAAAAGATGAGATTGCCTATATCCGGGAAAAATACGCCGGGAAAATAAACCTTATCGTTATCGAGCCGGATTTTTTTCCAAGCACTCTCGGCACGCTTTCGTTCAAAAAAGGAGACTTCGGGAAAGCTATCGCCGAAGGGCGGCGCGTGGCGATTCGCGAGCTTGAGCATCTGCTTGATTATTTTTCGAACAACTCTGCCGGAGGAAATTCTTCAGTGCCTCCACCTTCCCCTTTGCCACCACAGGGTGGCGAAAGAACAGAGGGCAACTAATAAAACTGCAATTCGGGTGAACTGCAGTTTTTCTTTTGTACGTGGTGAATTATAAATCAGAAGCGCTATGTATAATCTGGCTTTTTTTCTTTTAAATTCAGTTCGGCATTCGCGGCTCGCGCCATGACAAATAAAAGGCTTGAAAGGCGGTTCAAATACGAAAGAGTTGGTGTTTTTGGGGCGTGTTTAAGTGAAATAGCAAGTCGCTCCGCTTTGCGGGCAAGTGTCCGCGCATAATCAAGGTGTGCTGAAAGAATAGATTCTCCGGGAACCGTGAACGAGCGTATTTCGGGAAGTTCTTTGGCGAGTGAAGCCAAGTGCTCCTCAAGCTCTTTTACCTTTTTTTCAGTTATCGTTTCAACCGGAGATTTTTTACTTGACCCGATTTCTGCCTGGATAATAAATATGTCTTTTTGAACGGTTTCGAGAGTTTTAGCGATGTTCCTGCCTTTTGCGTGCGCCCGGCAGATCCCTAAATATGAATTCAGCTCATCAAGTGAGCCGAGAACCTCAAACACGGGATTACTTTTAGGGAGTCGCTTGGCGGAGCCGTACAGAGTTGAAGTTCCGGAGTCGCCCGAGCCGGTAAAGTATTTCATACGGATATTGTCGTACAAAAAACCTCTTTTTGCAAAAGGAAGTTTTTAGTACGCAGTGCGCGTTGGCGGTATCTTTCCAAGTTATACCGACCCCGCTCGGTCTAGCGTTTTGAAATCAACCCCTCGACTATCGGGTGGAAGTGGCCTTTGTATTTTTCTTGAATACTCGGAATTTCCCAGTCATTTTCTGTCAAAATTTTTCTACAAGTCTTCGTTCCGCAAGAACAGGGCTCTTTATTGTCGGTATATGCGTTATCTTCAAAATTCCACGTGCCCTGATCGAGCGTTATTTCTTCCCCAGGCGCTATATCTCGCTTGGCGACAAGGGTTACTTCGTCAATAAGCCAGGCATTGGCATCGCAGGAGTGATTAAGGTCCTCATCTAAGCTTTCTTTCGTATTGCTATTTGGTAAAGCCAAATAGTGGTTCGGGGATACAATCCAAATCGAGCGGCTTCTGTAACTTCCTGATAAAACTTGTTCCTTAGAAATTAAAGCACCGCCAAACACCATTAGTTTTTCTCCCCGTATTATTTGTTTCTTGGCAAAAACTCCGTCGCCGTGGATGCTCGATTTACCAGGCGTGAGCTTTGGGCTAACCCACGTTCGTTGCAAGTATTGCTTTGCCATAACGTATTGTTGGCGCCTCGGCCTCCGAACTTGTTACCGGGCGGCACACCCATAAGGGATTTTGCTTGAATATTTTTGGTGCAGTATTCTTGAATTAGTCCGAACGCATTTTTGCCCAAAAAATTCGGAGCGGCTTCGCCGCAAGATTTAACAATTTCCAATTTTTCTTTGGTGGCAATTAAAAAAGGATTCAGAAAACGTACGCTCCTCGATTTTTGATTGCGTTGTGTTTACTATTCTGGCTGACCATGCTTCACCCTATCCCAAACCAATGTACGCTTCTCTAAGGAATTCTCGTAAGCTCTCTGCGCATCTCGATACTCTTTTGGCTGTGCTACCATCGCTGGTACTGTACCGGTAATAATAGATTTACTTTCGTCATATTCTTTATCTCTCTTCATCTTACTCATGAACCCTTCCGCAAATTGTTTGAAATATTCCCTAAGTAGCTGTACTTTAGTTAGTCCATTTAAGTTTTCTGCGTATTTTGTGAGATTTTCAACCTTCTCGGCACTTTCTTCTCCGTATGCAATAACATCCTCGGGCGTTACTCCTACACGGACCATATTGTGCAGATCCACACTCCGAATAACCTCGAACCCTGACGCCCAGGATGGAAGTTTGCTGGCGTCGCGCTTATCAGGATCTTTAATCGCTTCCGCAAGGATTCTTGCAAAATCATGGGTTGCATTTTCAATCGAAGCCATCTCTTGCGCTAACTCAACGCCTTCAACTCTATTTTTATCACCCGGACTTTGTTCGATACTCATATGTATAAAATTAATTTATTAAATGATATGTCGACAGCCTATCATAATTACTTGTTTGATTTACGACCTTTAATGATTAAAAATTTTTCTTTTCTTTTGCGAAACCGCCAATTCGTTTTTGCCCCCAAAATTGAATACCAATTAGTCGCCGAGTCCCTCCTGCGTCGGGATAAACTCCACGAGGCGAACCAAAACCGCTTGCAA
>MHQP01000031.1 GCA_001820685.1 Candidatus Sungbacteria bacterium RIFCSPLOWO2_01_FULL_47_32
CGGGCGTCTTTTTTTATTTCATAACTAAAATTGCCTAAATCTCCGAAATTGACTTTACGATCTGGACAAATTCATCCGCCTTAAGGCTTGCTCCCCCTACGAGCATTCCTTCCATGCCGCGGATGTCTTTTGAAATGAACGATGCCGCGTTCTTTGCATTTACCGATCCTCCGTATATAATACGGACCCCTTCGCCCGCAGTCTTTCCTAAAACTTTTTTTACGATCTTTCTGATAAAAATTGCCGCGCGCGCCGCGTCGTCCGGCGTATCAGGCCTTCCCGTGCCGATAGCCCACACCGGCTCATACGCGATAATGCCATTTTTAAATTCTCCTTTCTTCAGGCCGGAAAGTGCCGTGCATATCTGCTCCTCAACGATCGCGGGAATATCTCCGGACGAGTCTCGTTCGCGCTCCCCGACGCACAAAACAGGCGTCAACTTCTCTTTGAGAACCGCTTTAATTTTTCTTGCAATCATCTCATCGGTCTCCCCAAGCCAGTTTCTCCTCTCGGAGTGTCCGACGATAACGTGCGTTACGCCGAACTCTTTTAGCATTGATGAGGAAACTTCGCCGGTATAGGCTCCCTTGTCTTCCCAAAAACAATCCTGCGCACCGAGAGACGCGGCTCTGCGAATTTCACTAAGTGCCGGCAGATACACGAACGGCGGGCATACCACGACTTCGGCATTCCGTATCCCAGCCACCCCTTTTTTGACAGCGCTAAAAAGAAGCCGTGCCTCCGATGCCGTGCCCGGGTTTAATTTCCAGTTCGCAATGATGATACTTTTATGCATAGGCTGTTGGGGGGCTGGTCAAGCAAGCCCGATGTATTTTTTCACAATTTTGATAGTTTCATCGCGATACTCTTTATCTTTTAATACGTGAATGGCCGGCGGGAGGACTGAAACGACGATAATGCCAAGAACTATAGGAAGAAGATATTTATCTATGTTGGGAATAACGCTTCCGAGAAAATATCCGATTGCGGGGATTCCGACGCCCCACGCTATCCCTCCGATAACATTATACGACAGAAATGTCGGGTACCGCATCTGCCCGACACCCGCAAGAATGGGGGCAAACGTCCGGATAATGGGCATGAAACGCGCGAGAATGATGGTTTTCTTTCCGTGAAGCTCGTAGAATATCCGCGCCCTTTCAAGCTGCCGCTTATGGAAAAAAAATGAGTCCTCCTTCGCAAATAGCGTTTCTCCGGTTTTTTTCCCGAAGGCGTATCCGAAACTGTCTCCGAGGATAGCGCCGAGAAGACAGACCAGCATGAGAAGAGCGATATTGAAATACCCCTGCGAGGCAAGAAAGCCTGCCGTAAAAAGGAGCGAGTCACCCGGCAAAAAAAAACCGATAAAAAGCCCGGACTCTGCAAACACGACGCCGAAGAGCCCTAGGTAGCCGGTTGCCTTAAGAAACGAGATGAGATCAAATCCTGGTATCATGTTAAAAAAACTATTTTATCTTCCTAAGAAATGCCGCCGCTTTTTCGGGGGCAACGGTCGAAATATCAATGCCGGTGCCGAGCTCAAAGCCGGCCCAGATCCCGGTTTTGGGAAAAATTTCAACATGCCAATGATAGTGGTCAAACGTCCGCGAGTCAAAGGCGGGAGACGTATGGATGAAAAAATTATATGAGGGATTTCCGAGCCCTTTATAAAGCTTGAGAAGAGATACGCGGAGGGCATCGGCAAAATCCTTTACCGCGCTATTGTGGATGGTTTCAAAAAGAGCCGAATGTTTTTTCGGAAAAATGCGTATTTCAAACGCGGTGCGGGAAGCATACGGCGCGAATGCGATAAAAAGTTCGTTCTCATAAACAATGCGCTCACGCTCTTTTCGTTCGAAATCAACCATTACGCAGTGAACGCACTTTTTGTTTTTCTTATAAAACTTTTCCGAGCCGTCCACGCTTCTCCTGATGGTTGGGGGGACGACCGGTATCGCAACAACCTGGGAGTGCGGATGGGCGATTGACGCTCCCGCTTCCGGGCCGTGGTTGTGGAATATTGAAACATACTCAACGCAATCCGAGTCTTTGAGCTGAAGATAGCGATCGCGATACGCCCGGATAAGCATGGCAACCTCTTCGGTCTTCATAAGAGCAATTGAGCGGTTATGGTCGCGCGTCACGACAACATCGTGGAAGCCGACACCGTCTTCTTCAAAATATGGGCCGTTTTTGCGCACAACGGAACAGAGTCCTTTCCCGAAGGCTGGATACTTATTCGGAATTATCTGCAAAAACCAATCGCGCCGGAGAAGACTGTAGCTTTTTTTCGAAATGGAGTGTATCTCGCTGTTTTTCAACGAGACATACAGCGCATTGTCGGCAAGCCCCTCAAACGGACACGTATCTATCCCGGTTGGTTTGGAAGGCTTCGTTTGCTTCGCAAAGTCATCCGGACGCCTGCCGCGGCCGGTCGCGATAACGACCCAGTCGCCCGAGACGATATCCTGTCTAAGCTCTGAAATATTCTTCATTTTATTTGTATGCATTTATTATCAAGTTCCAGCGTATTTTGAAGACATCAACGAATACTTGAATATAGGCCTTGAGCGTTACGGTGCTTTCTTCAACGTGTTTCCAGACCACCGGAATAATGCCTATCGTATAGTTAAGATGCCTGGCAATAGCAAGCATTTCGATATCGAAAGAAAAGCCCAGCATGAGAGAACGCGAGAATATTTCTTTGGCCGCGCGAGCGGTACATGCCTTGAAACCGTTTTGCGTATCCCAAATTCCCCAAACGGCAAAAAGTTGAATTATCATATTTCCTGCCTTTCCCGCGAAACGCCTCACAAGCGATTCCGGAACTTCCTGATACGCCCCTTCGGCGTCTTTCGAATTCCGGGAGCTTATAACCACATCGCACCCCCCCGCAAAGAACGGCATCATTTTGTCGAAGTGCTCGGGACTTGTCGCGTTATCGGCATCGGAAAAAAGACGGATATCGCCTTTAGCCTCAAGCATCCCACGTTTTACGGCTCCTCCCTTCCCTCCGGTTTCTCCGGCAAAAACACGGACCGCGGGGTTTGTTTTCGCAAGCCCGTTTGAGACCTCTATCGTCTTATCATTCGAACGGGTATCGGCCATGATGAGAATTTCATATCCGCCGGAAAAATTTTTTGATTTGAGGTAGCTCTCAACCTCGGAAACGCTTTTTGCAAGAATATTTTCTCCATTGCGAACGGGGATTATCCAGCTTATATACATAAAGTTTTCAATAATTAATTTTTTAATATTATTATTTAATCCTCACCCTCACCATCCCGCACACAGAGTTTGACACAAGAGCGGTCTGGCCCCCTTCTTCTATAAGAATATCTTTTAAGCCGTTATTCGACAAGGCACAGAAGTCCTGGGCGATAATAGAGGTGGCATGTGTTGAGATATTGACCCGTATGAGCTTCCCTTCCGCTCCGATAAGAACATGGGTTGAGTCTTCAAACGCAATGGCGACGGGCACGTCTCCTGCGAATCGAAGGTGGTCAAGAATGGTTTCTGTCGCGTTGTTATTGAGATTAATTTTTGTAAGCTCTCCGTCTGTTGCTCCTTGTTGCATGACGTAGACGACATTATTCGCTTCGTCCACCGCTATGTGGGCGGGACTGATGAACCCGGTGAATAGCGTTTGAAATACAGGCGTTGTTGAAGCGAGGTCGAGTGTTACGAGAGAACCCGGTACATTCTGCTGGAACCCGTCAGTTGCAAGAACGGTATGCCCGTCGGAGTTAAGGTTAACGTCTCCGAGGTGGCTGGGGTCGGACGCTACTGTGTCGAGATGGTTCGTTGCCGTATTGAACCTTGCAAGAAATCCGTTTGCTCCGCTGTTGGACCCGATGATGAGGTTAGACGTATTCGGCTCACTCTCCATACCTGCTATCTGGCAAATGGGGTCGGAGATGCGCTCCGTGATGGTTGAGGCCATATCATAACGGGAGATACCGGAGAATGAGGTACAGCTTGTGTCGGCGATGAGAAGGGTGGTGTCCGTTTCTTTGACGAAGTCGGATGGGGCAAATATTGTTCTGTTTAAGGTTGAAACTGTTCCTCCCGGCAAAGAGATGAGGTAGAAGTCAGAGGGGTTGTCTCCGATGCAAACGAGGCCAGTACCGTCGGCTTTGATATCAATGTGAAGGCAGTTTTGGGATGAGACGCTTTGGATAGTTGATGGCTGAAGCACTATTTGGAATATACCGCCGAAGGTTGAAACGTAGGCAATAGTTCCGTCAGGAGAAATGGCGACATCCGTTGGAGTGCTTGGAAGAGTGCGAACAAGTGTCCCTTGCCCGTTCGAGAGGTTTATTCGTATGAGCCCGTCTCCTTGATCAAGACCGGAGCCAAAGGATGCGGAAACAAGGGCTGTTTGTCCGCCCGGTTCTATGGCTATCCCCGTTCCTCCGTAGGCCGAGATTGCTTGAACGTTGTGGCTTTGAATGTTAACACTGACCGTGCCTCCACTGCCGAATGTTGCGATAAGGAATAACTGGTCGGGAGTAATCGTAATGTCTCCTCCGAAATTGTTATGGAAGGTGTTGGATGTGACGACACTTGAAGTTGCTTTGGTAATGAGGTCAACCTTGTCTATTTGGCCGGGGCCGGCTCCGGTTCCTGGGTTAGAAAGGATATATATGGTATGACCGTCGCTTGAAACTGTGTCTGCGTAGGGTTGGGCGGTAAGGGAAGCAATATGTTCTATTGTTCCCTGTGGAACGGCTACTGCTGATACTTCTCCTATTCCTCCTATGGCGACGGCTTTGGAGTTACCCATCATGTCGAGGTTTGTAAGAGAGCCGCCACGGATGCCGTTTACAAGCATCGGGAGAAGAACGAAGTCGCCGACGTTGGGACCGGGTTGGCCGGGAGGAGTGGTGGGGAATGTAGAAACTTCGTTGCTACCACGAGATAGACCGGCCTTGTCGAAAACAAAAACTTTATAAAAGTACGTAGTGTTCGGAGCAATAGTGGAATCAGTAAAAGTCGTAATCAATTTATCCGTACTGGTAGCAACTTGCAAAGAATTTGTACTAACGCCCGGCGTCGTTAGTCGATAAATTCTATATGATTCAAAGTCCCGATCAGAGTTTTGAGACCAAGACAAATTTACAGCCGTGCTGGAAACAACGATCGGATTATTTAAATGAACTGCAACAGGACGAGTAAGATCAATGAGGCCAAGACAGCTTTGAGTATTTGGAAATTGATTTATTAGGATGTCGGCGTCAGTATTCAGCGTTTGAGTATCTCGAGAAATTGTTGCAAAAATATCAATGTAGAAGCTCTCTAACTTCTGAACAAAGCTTTCCTCCGAGTCAGATTCAAACCAACTTAAATTGCCTCCACAAAAAGTACGAAAATCAAGAACGTGGGAAAGTTCATGTAAAACAGTTGAGGCCGGTTCAGAAATGCCTGTTGGTACAAGAAAATTTTTCCTTGAAACGTCTTCGGCATCAGTCGGCCGTAGAATAATATGCGTGTTCCCATCGGACACATCAATTAACATATCCGCAATCCCATTACCATCGCTATCATATGGGGTTAGTCCAGGAATAAGTGTAACGGCACTATCCGCTTTTAAAACGGGATTAACTAGTTCATCTCGATGCCATGTATTTTGAGGAAGCGTCGCCGCAATATCATCAGTCCTAATTCCTTTCCTTTTTGCTAAAGTTATTAAATCAGGAATGGAATTTTGAACATCTGAATCTACAGCAAGATTCCGCAAAAAATCAACAGAGTTAAGCTGAAATACATAAGGGAGATTTGAGTTTTCACGAAATAGATTATCTACCTCTATACTGCTACTTGCCAATAAAAATCTTTGGTTCGCTGGAATTAAGGGCTTAACAGTTCCAAACTGCTGAATAAGAAGATCTGCTAACTTTTGCTGTAAATCTTGGGGGCTCATTACTTTTATTTCTATCTTTAGCGGCTCAGAAATTGTCTGCTTTCCGCTTCTTATGTGAAGAGTTCCTCTGAGAATTTTCTTTGCACTATCACCCGGAACTACTATAGTCAAGCCCAACGAGTTCTCCCCCTTGAGAATGGTGAGCGGGACCGAAGAAGAAACCCTTACAAAATGGTCAATACTAGGGGTAATAAAAACATTTGCGTTGGAAAGATTTTTATTACTTGTAAACCTTGCAACAATTGTCCTAGAACCTCCTCCAAAAACCGTGGAATTAATTTCATCTTTTTTCCAGTCAATCTTCTCTGGTTTTTCAAAAAAATTTAAGCCAGCCCCCACAAATAAGAGGGTCGAAGCAACAGTAGCAAGGATTAGTCGGCTGAACATATTTTATTTCTGATTAATTGCTCAGACACAGAGCTGAATCGTCGCAATTACAACCAAGCACATTCCCGTCTAGGTCGTTCTTGAGAATTAGATTATTTCTGTCCCTGAGAACAGTTTTTAAAACATAGTGCCCGCCATCATTAGAACTTGCATAGGAATATTTTGGTAAGCTATCCGCCGTACCGGTACTATCAAAAACCCTACTACCGCCTAAGTATTCTTTGGTTAAGTATTTCTGAAGAACTGAGGCGTCTTGGCATGTTGGCCCAGTATCTGGGTACTTTTGATTTTTTTTATGATAAAGTTCTAACGCTAAGCCCAGCATTTTAATCTGACGTATTTTTTCTGTGTCAGGGTTAGCATACTGTATCCGTACGCGAGAAGAAAAAAAATAGAATAGAAATAATCCACTCGCCATAAGCAGTAGAATGCAGACAAAAAATATCTTTAATTTGTTCATATAAGTTTAAATTTAAGCGATGATAATATTATAGCATGAAAACTCACTTCATCAAAAAGAGCTGGACGGCGATTGATGTTGTTGTCGTCAGAAGGAGATAAGACAACCACGCCGTTGAGCGTTATCACAGCGCTATCTACTTTGCTATGAGAGCCATCTCCATTTTCAATCCGCAAAAAGAAATTAACGACTGGATTTGATACCGTAAAAGAACGAGTAAAAATATTAGGAGAACCAGTCGTCCGTATAAAAGTTTCCGGTCCAAAAGCCGCCCCACCCACCTGGACAATGATTTGTGCATTAGTACTTCTTGAAACTTGCGGAACCTGCATCCCTACAAACAAAAGACCAGCACAAGTAGCATGGCTATGATGTGATGAATACGGATTTCTTTACTGACGCCTTCTATCACGTTTTTGTTGATAAATTATTTTTGCCACGGAGGAATACATATCGGCTCATATATTCGTATCGTCTTCCCTTGTGCATTTCGAGCTTCGATTTTATAGCAAAGAGTTTTTATTTGGGCTTCGGAAGTAAAATCTTCTGCATTTGCGTTGCGGTTAGCTTTTGCCAGCAGTTGGCCAATATCAACAAATGGGCCGTCTACGGCGTAAGCTCTGAATATGCGGTATTCTACCGCCCTATCGTCCGTGTCCCAATTAAGATCAATTGACTCAAGCAAATTGCTTCCAACAAGATCACTTTGAGCGTTTGAAATGGTGGGGTTTTTTGTTTTTTCGTCTTGCCACGGAGGAATACAAATCGGGCCATATGTCTTAATTACCGCCCCGTTCACGCCCATTGCTTCCATCTTGTAGCAAAGCGTTTTTGTTTGTGCATCAGGAGCAAAATCCTCTGTGTTGGTGCCGTGGTTAATGCACTTGATGGGACTTGAGCCGATATCTCCTGAAGACACCTGCATTCCTTCTTCGAGCGTTACTCCTTCAGACCCGAAGAGGACGAAGGTGTCGGCATTAAAAAAAAGCGGCGGTCTCGATGGATAGTGAGACGCCGCCAAAAGAATGCCGCCGACTGCGAAAGCAGAAATAACGTGGTGAGAGCGGATTTTTTTATGCAATTGTGCCATAAAACTCTATTTACTTTTTTCTTTATCCAAATAGGATTGGAGGATTATTGCGGCTGAAGCGGTATCAATGTTTTTTTTTGACGACCCCGAGCGCTCCGCCATTTTCGTACTTAAGACTTCGTTCCCATACTCTACCGGTAATTGTAACAGTTTTTTGAGGCTCATACCAAATTCTTTGACTTTCTTGGTTTGCTCGGACTCCTTTCCGCCGAATGTAATGGGAAGCCCGATTATTATCTTTGAAACTCCTTCCTTTTTTGCAATTTTTCCGACTTCTTTTGCGACGCTTGAAGTATCGGAGTTCGTAATGGTTTTGTGAGGAAACGCAAGACGGCCTTCTTCGTCGGAAAGTGCAAGTCCTATCCTCTTTTTGCCATAGTCTATGCCGAGATATCTCATGGAATCATTGTAGCAGAGGCCTTCTCAATTAAAAAACGGCGAATCGCCGTTTTTTACAATTGTGTGAGTACTTCCGCCCCGTCTTTCGTAATAAGTACCGTATGCTCAAAGTGCGCCGCGAGTTTTCCATCCGAAGTTTTGAGTGTCCAACCGTCTTTGTCCAAAATAAGATGCCAGTCCCCTTCAGTCGCCATCGGCTCTATCGCGATGACCATTCCTTCGCGAATCTTCGGACCAGTTCCGGGCTTCCCGAAATTCGGAACGAACGGGTCTTCATGAAGTTCTCTCCCCACTCCATGTCCCGAAAGGTCGCGTATAACGCCATATCCGTTACGCTCAAGATGCTCCTGTATTGTGTACCCCAAGTCCCCGAGCCTCACTCCCGGCGCAAGCATCCGGATTCCCAACTCAAGCGACTCTTTCGTGGCACGCATTATTTTTTCCGCCTTCGGAGAAACTTTTCCGATGCCGATGGTTTCGGCCATATCGGTAACTAATCCTTGGGGCTTGCCCGCCGAAGCTTTAGCGAAGGCGGGCCACCGCATGCCGATATCAAGCCCGACGATATCTCCCTCTTTCAAAATACGTTTTTCTGTGGGAATGCCGTGTACGACTTCGTCATTCACGGAAACGCAAAGCGAGCCGGGGTACGGCCGTGGGTCAAGTTTCGTTTTGTATCCCTTGAAAATAGGTTCTCCGCCCGAAGACAAAATTAAGCCCTCGGCGAGCTTATCAAGTTCTTTTGTCGAAACTCCGGAACGCGCGGCTTGCTTCACACTAGCCAAAACTTCCGCCAACCGGCGCCCGCACCCCCGCAGTGTTTCTATTTCTTTTTCTGATGCTACGGTCATGTCGTATGTTTTTTAGACCAAGACTCGAGATGGTTTCTTACCTCTTCGGCAATCGCCTCCGGAGGAAGTTCTCCGTTGACATGAACAGTTTCTATGCCGACTTTTTTAATAAGCTCAAAAACAGGTTCGGTCTGTCTGTAATATTCCCTAAACCGCTCCTTGATTATCTCGGGAACGTCAAGAGAGCGTTTTACAAGTTCTCCTCCGCACTTGGGACAAACACGCCAGTCTTTCGTTTCACTATTCCAAAGAACCGGAGTCCTGCATTTTTTGCACACCCTGCGATTGCTGTTCCTAAAAAGAGACGTATCCTCCGACACGTCAACGGCAAAAACAAGCACGTTTTCATAGCCAAAAAGGCTTTCAAAAACCTTAAAAAGGAATTCCGCCTGCACAATACTTCGAGGCGAGCCGCTGAAAACAAGATTCTTTCCCTCCGCTGAATACTGCTTGATGTATCGCTCAACGACTGTATTCACAACATCAGGAGAGTTTAATACGCCCGATTCAAAATTTTTCCTTTCGCGTACAACGACGGGGTCATTTTGCTTTGCCGGATCGTACCATTCTTTCTCAAGCACTCTCCCCGTATCAAAATGAAAAAAACCGAACCGTTCGGAAACGAGATCGGCCTGAGTCCCCTTGCCAGAGCCAGGAAGCCCCATAAAGATGACTATTTTGGGATATGCCATTTGTCTTTTTTTGTTCTGAAACAGGCGTTATTCGTATTCGTATGTAACGATCTGCGACTGGACCTGCTTCAGCGTCTCAAGAACGACGGATACGGCGATCAAAAGCGCAGTACCGCCGATGGTAAATGTCTGGATGGCAAATACTCCCTGGGCCGCAATAGGAAGAACGGCAGTAAGTCCTAAAAATACCGCTCCCACGAGCGTTATGCGGTTGATGATGCGGTATAAATATTCCGCAGTTTGCCGCCCGGGGCGAATGCCGAGAACAAACCCCCCTTGCTTTTGAATGTTATCGGCTATGGATTGCGGATCAAACGTAACCGCCGTATAGAAATACGTGAATACGAACACAAGAACGAAATAAACGCTTCCGTATATCCACTGGTTGTTGAACATCTTGATGAGAAAATCCGAGATGAACTGGGCTGTTGAGTTCGGAACACCGGCAAGAAAACTTCCGATAAGTCCGGGGAAAAGAACGATAGACACGGCAAAAATTATCGGAATAACTCCCGCCTGATTCACCCGAAGCGGAAGATGAGTGGAAACGCCTCCGTACACGCGATTTCCCCGAACGCGTTTTGCGTATGATACGGGAATGTTCCGCTGGGCTTCTGTAATATAGACGACTCCCGCGACAACAATAAGGGCGATTGCCGCAAATACCAGGTAGCTCGGAAGTTTTTCGGGACTATTCCTGACATCAAACACAAATTGTCCGAAGTTCGTCGGTAAGCCCGAAACAATGCCGGCAAAGATCATGAGCGAAATTCCGTTCCCGATGCCTTTTTCAGAAATGAGTTCTCCTATCCAGACAAGAAACATGGTGCCCGCGGTAATGACGACCATGTTCGTAAGAAACCCGAAAATGCCAAGATGAGGAAGGATGTTTTGACGCGACAGAATGATAAGAAGACCGTACGCTTGTAAGAGCCCAAGCGGAACGGTAAGAAGGCGCGAATATTGGTTGAAGCGCGCTCTGCCCGCCTCTCCTTCTTCCTGATACATTTCTTTCAAGCGCGGAAATATCATAGTTAAAAGCTGCATGATGATGGAGCCGGTAATGTACGGCCCTACTCCGAGCATCGCGATGGAAAGGTTCGTCAACGCTCCTCCGGAAAATATGTTCAGAAGCCCGAAGAACTGGCTGTTCCCTAAAAACGAACGGAGCGCTTCCTTGTCAACTCCCGGAACGGGAATATTTGCCGCAACCCGAAAGATGACAAGCATGAGCAACACAAAAAGGATCTTTTTCCGAAGATCCGATATTTTTAAAATTTGTTGGAGTCGCTCAAACATATTAGCGTTTGTTTATGAGCCTGCTTTTGCCCGTGCCGGACGCGAAAGCTCGACGTCTTTAAATATGAGCTTTTTTTTGAGCTCTCCCTGACCGAGTATCTTCACCTTCGGAAGCCGCCCTTTCATTCTATCAAGAAGTCCCCGCTCAACCAATGTCGCCGGAGAGACCGTTTCTCCTTCCTTATAAACCTCGTTTAAGTCGGAAAGGTTCAAAACTTCCACTTTTGGAGCAAATGAACGGAACTTAAATCCACGGCTTTTCGGAATTTTCTTTATGATATCGCGAAGCGCCGGCCGTATCTTATGCCCGGCCCTTGCCTTCTGCCCTTTTGTCCCTCTACCCGCGGTTGTTCCGCGCTTCCCACCTCTCCCGATACGCTGTCCCCTCCTGAATTTTGTCTTTGATTGTATATTATGAAGCTGCATGGTTTAATCTTTTAATTTTTTCAGCGCCTCAATGACCGCGCGCGCGTTATTAAGTTTGTTCGGAGAACGAGAAAGAATTTTTGAAGACATGTTCTGAATTCCTGCCATATCGGCGACCGCCCGGACCGAACCTCCCGCGATAATCCCGGCACCCAAGGGTGCTGGCATAAGTTTTACATGGGAAGCTGCGTATTTCGCTTCAACTTCAAAAGGGATACTGCCGCTTTTTGTTACGACAACATCAATCATGAACTTTCTTCCTTTGCGAACTGCCTTTTCAACCGCCTGCGATACGTCCGGCCCCTTTGCGACCCCGATCCCAACACGCCCCGCCTGGTTCCCGATAACAACCGTTGCGCGGAAACTGAAGCGGCGCCCACCCTTAACAACGCGGGCTGTTCGCCGAATATCCAGAACTTTCTGTTCAAACTCCGATTTTTCTTTTTTGAAACGCTGATGTCTTTCCTGTGCCATGCTAATTTTCTCAGCGAGGCGCCCGCGTCCAGCGGTGCGGCCGAGATATTAGAAAATTAAGCACCCAGCTGTAGTTTTATTAAAAACTGGTTTGCTTAATGAACTTTCTTTAATACATTAATCTTGTTTTTGCTACCGACAACCGAAGAGTAAAACTACGGCTGGGTAAGGTTTGCCAGCCGCAATTTTTGTCCGCCCAAGACGAACAAAAATTGCGGGACAAGCCTTAGAATTTTAAACCGGCTTTGCGCGCTGCATCAGCCAGCTTCTTAACATTTCCATGATACCGGTATCCGCTGCGGTCAAACACGACTTCCTTGATGCCTTTCTCAAGCGCGCGCTTTCCGAGAAGTGCGCCCACCTCTTCGGCGGCACCTCCTTGTTTTCCCTTTACTTTTTTCACTTCGCTGGTTTCGGCGACGATAAGAGTCTTTCCCGCTTCATCATCGACGAGCTGAAGGTGCAGATGCTTATTTGAACGGAATACCGAGAGACGAGGCCGCGCGGCCGTGCCTAACACACCGGAGCGGATGCGCCTGTGTCTGCGAATGCGTTTGTCCCGTTTTGTTTTAAATTGATTCATGAATTCTCAGCTCGTACATTTATTCGTATATTCGTACGATTCATTATCCGTAAAATTACTAACCAGCGGTCGTAGTCGCCTTCTTGCCGGCCTTTCGCTTAATAACCTCGCCTGAGTATCTGATGCCTTTGCCCTTATAAGGCTCGGGCGGCTTCAGGCGCCGGATACGGGCCGCAGTTTCTCCGACCAATTCTTTATCAAAACCGGATATTGTAAGGGCGTTCTTCTCTATTTTAAATGTAATGCCTTTTGGCGCTTCAAATTTTATTGGATGGGAAAGACCGAGCGAAAAAGAAAGGTTCGGGCCCTCCGCAACAACCTTGTAGCCTACCCCCTCTATCTCGAGTTTTTTTTCATATCCTTTTGTAACCCCCTCAACCATATTTTGGAGAAGAGCGCGTGTAAGGCCCCACAGTGCAGAGGTTTTTTTTGAGTTTTTTACAACAATAACGCTCGCCTCGGTTCCTGCCACCGTAACGTCAATCTCGGGAACAAGCTTTATCGAAAGCTCTCCTTTCGGCCCTTTGACAACAACAGCACCGCCGTTTTTTGTAACGGTGGTTCCGTTCGGAATTTGAACTATTTTTTTGCCGATGCGACTCATAGGTTTACCAGACTTCTAAAATAACTTCTCCTCCAACTCCGGCTTTTTTTGCTTCCCTGTCCGTCATCAGGCCTTTCGAAGTGGAAATAACGGCGCTCCCAAAGCCGTTCTTTACGGAATATATTTCTGACTTCCCGACATATACCCGTTTTCCAAGCTTTGATATCCGCCGGATGCCGTGCACCGCCGGAGCCTTGCCGTTATAGCGAAGAGAAAGCTCCAAAAATTTTCTTGCCTTCTTTCCTTTCTTTTCAGTCGCGCTGATGTATTTATTCCTCTCCAAAACTTCTGCGATAGCGTTTTTTATGTTGGAAAACGGAAGAGTAACCGATTCGTGTTCGGCTTTATAGGCATTTCGTATTTTGGTTATCATGTCCGCGATTGGGTCCATATGATTTCGTTAAAGATGAAAACTTTTTAAAATTACCAGGAAGATTTTTTAACTCCGGGAATTTCTCCCCTGTTTGCCAGCTCCCGAAAACATATCCTGCACAGGTCAAAGTCTCTCATGTAGCCATGCTTGCGCCCACACCTGAAGCAACGCCGAACAACCCGCGACTTAAATTTCGGCTTTTTGATGCTTCGTGCTATGACCGATTGCTTTGCCATTGCTCAAAAGTTATTTCTTAAATGGAAATCCCAGGAGTGCTAACATCTCCCGCGCAACTTCCGGTTTTCGCGCAGTAGTTACGACCGTTACCTCGAATCCGAACAAAAAGTGGTAATCTTCCCCGATGATCTCCGGAAAAACAATATGCTCCTTCACGCCGATTGTCAAGTTCCCATGGTGGTCGAATGAATTCGAATCAAGCCCGCGGAAATCGCGCTCGCGCGGAAGCGCTATCTTAATGAGCCGCTCAAGAAAGTCGTACATCCTTTTTCCCCGCAGCGTTACCTGGTAGCCGATAAGCTGTCCTATGCGCGTCTTGAAAGAAGCGATTGCTTTTTTAGCCTTTCGGGGCGCTGGTTTTTGGCCGGCGATAAGAGTCAGCATTTTTACGAGTTCCTGCATTTGTTTGTCGTCTTTTACTCGCCCCACGCCGGTATTTATTACGACCTTCGTTATTTTCGGAACAGCCATCGGATTTTTCCAGCCAAAACTTGCCATCAGAGATGGGATAACTTTCTTTTTATATTGTTCCTGCATTGTTGCCATATCTTTTCTTCGCTAACTGCGGATCAGTGCAAATTTACGAAACTCCCCTTTATTCATAGTATTATATCTCGCTTCCACATTGTTTGCAGACGCGCATTTTTTCTCCGGCCTCGGTGAATGCGTATCCCATGCGCGTGGACGCGCCGCACTTTGGACAGACAATCATAACGTTTGAGATGTGCACGGGCGCCGCGAGGTGAACGGTTTCTCCCTTTTTGCCCTGCTGGCGAGTCTTCTTGTGTTTTTTCCTCATGTTGACGCCCTCAACCAAAATCCTGTCTTCATTGAGAAAAACTTTCGCTACTTTTCCGGTCTTTCCTTTGTCCTTGCCGGAAATAACCTTTACATTGTCGCCTTTTCTTATTTTCATAGTGAGTATTTTAAACTACCTCAGGGGCGAGCGATACAATTTTAATATATCCCCTGTCGCGGAGTTCCCGCGCAACCGGCCCGAAAATACGGCCTCCTCGGGGTATCCATCCCTCTTTTGTTTTTTCAACAAGTACCACTGCATTATCATCAAAACGAATGTAGGAGCCGTCGGCACGGCGCACCGGAGCGCGCTGGCGTACGATGACCGCGCGTATAACATCTTTTTTCTTCGCCATTTTTCTCGGCTCGGCAATTTTTACGGATGCGACGACAACGTCTCCAAGGCCCGCATAGCGCCGGCGGGAACCACCCAAAACCTTAATAACCTGGACGAGCTTTGCTCCGGTGTTATCCGCGACTTTTAACATTGAACGCGTCTGTATCATACATGGTTAAATTTACGAATTTGCTTCGCTGGGCTTTTCTTCTCCCTCCGCCGGAAGCTCTAGCTCCTCACCAACATCAGCAACATTGATGCTTCCAACCTTTTCAACGACCTTCCACCGCTTTTCTTTCGAAAGCGGCCGTGTTTCCTGAATAATGACAATATCCCCCACGACAAATTCTCCCTCGGCATGCGCCTTATATTTTTTTGACGCCTGAAAACGTTTTTGGTATTTGGGATGCATCTTTAACCGGTCGATCTTTACGACCACCGTCTTTTGCATTTTATTCGAAACAACTGTCCCTTTAAGCTTTCTCATGTTTCTTTATTTGTTACTCTCGGCTTCTTTTACTATCGTCTTGATACGGGCAATATCTTTTTTTACCGCCGACGCTTCCTTGACATTCTTCGCTTTTCCCCGGGACGACAAGAACTTCAGCTCTTCCAAGCGCTTTCGCTTTTCCCCAAGCAACGCTTTGAGGTCAGTGATTCCCTGTTGTCTCAGTTCCGACGGTTTCATGGTTTACAGTTTAGATACAAATTTCGTTTTTATCGGAAGCTTATGCCCGGCAAGGCGCATTGCTTCCTTAGCGATGTCTTTCGCCACGCCATCCATTTCAAAAATGATACGCCCAGGCTTGATCGGAAAAACATAGTGGTCAACATTTCCCTTCCCTCCTCCTAGGGTCATTTCAGCGGCTTTTTTAGTCACCGGTTTATCGGGAAAAATACGGATCCAAACCTTTCCTCCGCGCTGGATGTAGTGCATCATTGCTTTTCGCGCGGCCTCAATCTGGCGGGCTGTTATCCATTTCGGTTCTTCGGCTTTAAGCCCGAAGGAGCCGAATGCAAGTTCAGTTCCCCGAGTATCATTCCCGCTCTTTGGCCTCTTTTGCCATTTTCTGTGTTTTACTTTTTTTGGTTGTAGCATAATTTTAGCTTTTGTCCCGCTATCTATCAGGTATTATTTAAAGGATAGCGGGATCCCGACTTCATTATTTTAAAATATTTATGCTGAGCGTCGGGACCACTTTCTATGTTTTATTTTTTTTGGCTGCAGCATAGTTCGTATTCTTTATTTGCGGCGGCACTCGAGATGCCATAAACGAATCATCTAACGCTTCTCGGTTTGCACTTCCTTTGCAAAAACGTCTCCTTTGTATATCCAGACCTTAATGCCAATGGTGCCGTAGGTGGTGTATGCAACCTTTTGCGAAAAATCAACGTCTGCGCGTATCGTCTGGAGCGGTATTCGTCCGCTTTTCAGCCATTCATAGCGCGCCATCTCGGAACCATCAAGCCTTCCCGATATTGCAAGGCGCACTCCGAGGACTTCCTTTTGCGAGGAAATTTTGTCGAGCGTTTGTTTCAAAACACGTCTGAATGGCATGCGCTTTTCCAACTCATCCGCCATAGACTGCGCAACAACAGCCGCGTTGAGAAATGGGGATTTTATTTCTTCGACCGTAATCTTCAGTTCGCGTTTCGGAACCGGCTTTTTTCTCTCAACCGGTATCCGTTTCCAGATCTTTATCATTTGCCGTTCTACTTCTTTTTTCAGTTTGGTGGCGCCCTCACCTCCCCGTCCGATAAGGATGCCGGGGCGGGCCGTCCGGATGATGATATTCATCGTATTTGGAGAACGCTCAATCTCAATCTCGGAAACATGCATCGGACGCAACTTTGTGGAAAGCCACTCGCGAAGCATTGTATCTTCGCGCAAGTACTCTTTATAATTCTTCAAACTAAACCACCGCGATTTCCAATTCGTGGTTTGCCCGATTCTGAATATGTATGGATGAACTCGATGTGTCATGGTAGTTCGTTAAATGGCTTTCCGTTGAAACATTCTTTGTACGAATCCTTTTTGTTTCTTTACCTGTTTCGACGGCTCCCGCAGCGATTGCTGGCGCTTCATCTTATCCGAGGTTTCTCTCTTGGTCAATTCTCCCTTTTCTTTCGTTTTCGCGACTTCCGGAACTCTGACTTCCGGCATCGAACCTACCTCGCGCACTCCCAGAACAAGATTAATATGGCTTGTTCGCTTCATGATAGGAGCCGAGCGTCCGAACGCCCGCGCTCTTCCCCGTTTCAGCACGGGGCCTCCGTCAACCGTAATATTTTGCACATATAAGTTCTTCCGTTCAAGCTTAAAGTTATTTTCGGCGTTCGCAATGGCCGACTTCAGGAGTTTTAACACTGGCCGCGCCGCACGCTTTCCGACATGGCGCAACTGGGCTTCCGCGCGAAACACATGCATCCCTTTAATAAGATCGCAAACCACGCGCACCTTGCGAGGCGACATGCGGAGATATCTCAATTTTGCTTCAACGGTTTGCATGGTTGGTATCGTTTATTTTTTCTCCGGAGCCGCCGCGGGTTTTGCCGCTTCAGCCGCTTTCATTTCAAGCTCTTTTTGCATTCGTCCTCCGTGTCTGACGAATTTCCTCGTCGGAGAAAACTCTCCGAGTTTATGGCCGACCATTTCTTCTTTTATGTTTACCGGGGTAAATGCCCTTCCGTTATGCACTCCGAAGGTAAATCCGACCATTTCCGGAATAATAGTGGAATTGCGCGACCATGTTTTGATGACCGTCGCGTCTCCAACCTTAACACGCCCCAGTTTTTTTAGGATTGACGGATGGATGAATGGCCCTTTTTTAAGACTTCGTGGCATGTTCTTTAGTTAGCGAGTTGTCCGGTTCGCCGGTTTCGCCCGCGTATGGACTCACAGGCTGTTTGTGTGAATGTTAGCTGATACCTTTTGCCAAAACTTGTTAACTATTTCGTTCGTCTTGATAAGATGAATTTCCAGGATTTTTTCTTTTTATTCCGCGTTTTGACGCCTTTAGCAGTTTTTCCCCACGGGGTTTTCGGACGCCTCAACCCAAGCTGTGTCCTCCCTTCTCCTCCTCCGTGCGGATGGTCTCGCGGGTTCATCACACTTCCTCGAACCGTCGGGCGTATTCCGAGGTGCCTGTTCCGTCCGGCTTTGCCGATGGTCATGAATGAGTGTTCGGGGTTTGAGACCATTCCGATGCACGCCCAGCTTATCGACGGAACCCTCCGCACTTCTCCCGAGGGAAGCTTTATATTCGTATGGTCCCCTTCATGCGCAAGAATTTGCGCTCCGATCCCGGCCGAGCGCACCAGTTGGGCGCCAAGTCCGGGTTTGAGTTCAATATTATAAACAAATGTTCCGACCGGGATGTTTTTCAGCATTGTGCGACAACCGATCTCAATAGGAGCTTTTTCGGAAACAATTACGGTTGAGCCGGTTTTCATCTCTTGCGGAGCAAGCACATAGCGCCGTTCTCCGTCAACATAGCGCAAAAGCGCAATAAATCCGGAACGGTTCGGGTCATATTCGAGCGCCTCAACAACGGCTGAAACGTTTTTCTTGTCATACATGAAATCCACCATGCGGTAGAGCGCTTTGACGCGGCCTCCTTTGTGGCGCGTTGTGATTCGTCCATAATTGTTCCTTCCCTGCGCCCGATGAAAACCAAGAACAAGCGAGCGTTCGGGCTCTTTTTTTGTGAGCTGGGAGAAATCAATGATTTCGCCCGCTCTCCTTCCTGCTGATGTCGGTTTGTACTTCTTCATGGTATATTTTATACCGCACCTTCTATTTTTTCTCCGTGGATAAGCGTTACCATCGCCTTCTTATATCCGGGAACGACTCCCGTGGTGCGTCCGAGACGCACTTGGCGGGGTTTCGTGTTCAACATATTCACCCTTCTCACATTGACGCCGTATTTCCCTTCAATGGCTTTTTTTACCTCAAGCTTATTTGCCGTCTTTGCAACTTTAAAGACATACGTATTCATGCTGTTTGAAAGCGTTGCTTTTTCGGTAACGTGAGGAGAAATCAAAACACCTAACACCAAACGCCCAAAATCGGCGGATTTTGCTTTCGGTTCGCGAACGACTGGAGTTGTATCTGCTTCAGCCTTAACAGCCGAAACTTTCTTAGGTTTCTTTTCGTCCTTTTTCGGATTTTTTTTGAAAAACGCCATATTGATTTATAATTTCCAGTTTCCGTTTTTTAATTTCAAAACACGATTATTTTGTAAAAACACTTAGCGCATCTTTCACAAACAAAAGATATTTATTTGCCAGCGCCTCATATGCGGTAAGATTTCGCGCTTCGTCAAGCGAAATATTCGGAAGATTCCTCACGGCACGTTTGGTATTTTCGTCTTTCTTTGCGTAAAGAAGCAAAACGCTCCGGCTCCGAAGGTCGTTTTTTACCGTAGCAAGGTCGGAAAAAATTTTTACGGCAATTTTTGTTTTTGGAGCCTCAAGTTTCAGACCGTCAAGAACCAGTATCTCATTATCGCGCGCTTTTGCCGAAAGTACCGTGTATAAGGCCCTTCGCGCCATTTTTTTGTTTATTTTCTTCGAATAGTCTTTTTCTTTCAGCGGTCCGTGTGTTACACCTCCTCCCTTCCAGATCGGCGAGCGAGTTGAGCCATGGCGAGCCCGCCCCGTTCCTTTCTGGCGCCAGGGCTTGCGCCCTCCTCCGCGAACGTTCGCCCTATCCCGGGCATGCGCTACGGTCGGACGCATATTTGCTCCCTGCGAAACCGCAACCTGATGGACAAGGTCCGCATTCCACGGCAATCCAAAAACCGCTTCAGGCAATTCTGCCGTTCCCGATTCCTTGCCTTCTTGATTGTAGACCTTGACTTTCATAAAATTACTTGTTACAATACTATCGGTTTCTTTTTAAGAATATTGGAGACATTCATGCTCCGTGCTATCTGGATCGCCCTTTTTTCAGCGCTATTACTTACGGCATGCCACGAATCCGAGCAGCTTCCCAAAGGCCATATCAAGCTCCTCGACGGCAACCTCATTCGTTGCGACGGCGGGATAAAAGGTGATAAAAGCAGTCAATATATTTGCTACCCAAGCCTGAAGAGCGAGAACCAGATAATTATTTCACCCGGCCTTGTTCAGGAAGTTTTCTATCAGGTTAACGAGCTTCGTTAGCCGCGGCCCTTATCGGCCGTCTTTTTTTATCCGTAAATTTCAAGCAATGTTCCTCTTCTTCCCGGCAGAGCCCCCCGAAGCGCTATCAGATTCTGCTCCACATCAACTTTTGCAACCTTCACCCTAATCAGAGTTTTCCTATCGCCTCCCGTGCGCCCCGCCATTTTCATTCCGAGCACAACTCTTCCTCCGGCCCGTCCTCCGCCTCCTCCGATTGAACCCGGCTCTCGGTGCGCGTGTTTCGTTCCGTGGCTTCCGGGCGCTCCGTGGAATCCGTGCCGCTTCACAACCCCCTGAAATCCTTTCGATTTTGAGATTCCGGAAACCTTCACAACATCCCCTTCTTTAAAAACGCTCACATCAATTTTATCCCCCCGCGCGGCCTTCATTCCTTCCTCGCGGAATTCCCGCACGTGCATGAAATTTCCCAAATCCTTAAAGTGCCCTTTTTGAGGTTTTGCGATATTCTTTTCTTTCCGAACGCCAAACCCGACTTGCACCGCTTCATATCCGTCTTTTTCCTTCGTCCGAACTTGTGTTACGACATTCGGGGTCGCCGAAACAACCGTTACTGGAATAACGTTTCCTTCATCATCAAATATCTGCGTCATGCCGATTTTTTCTCCTAGAATGAATTTCATAACCATTAATTCTTAATCCTTTTTCTGGATTATAGATGCCTGCGAGTTATCGTACGCATCTATAGTCCAAAAAGCAAATAAAAAAAACCGGTTTCCCGGTGCACAAAAACCCCTGGGATACTTCAGTTTTCTAGACTACTTTTTTTAAGTTAATACTTGTCCCAAGACCATAGAATATGGCCGGGACGGCGGCGCTTTCGCGCTTAGCCGCAACTAAGTAACGTTCAATGCATTACTGCACCAAACCCCCATGACAACTGGGGCGAGTAAACCTCTTTGGCCACTCAATGTTCCCCGCGAACTTTTTCATCAAGCTCGGCTTGACTTCATCGAGTTAGGCTCGAATTCGTGAAGAATGATCAATGGCTAGAATTTGTTCATGCCTCCGGCGCGCCTATCGCGCACGTTCCGCCGTAAGTCCTTTTATAATATCCGCGTCAATCCGTTCCCGGAGGTCTTTCTCGAGCAACGAACCAAGCGCTTCTACTTCCGATCCCCAGCGACGCAGTGTCTGCCCTCTTCTTTCGGCAACAATTACGTGGATCATATCTGTTTCAACTCCTATTTGTTTCAAAAAATCTTCTTCCTCGGCAAGGAGATGCGCAAGGTTAGGTACTGAACATCCCATTTCTTCCGCCTTTAACTCCTGATAGAGCAGACGGTATCGCGTCATGCCGGGTGTTTTTTCTTGAGATTCAGTCCCTTTAGATTGCCCCGCTTCGCGTTCTTGCATATGCTCGGTCATTTAACATCTAAATTATCCATCACCCTAGCATTCCATAATTCATACAAGGCATCTAGACCGGCTTCATTGCTAATCTTTAACTTTAAGTCTGCGTCAATCTTTTGCCATATCTTATCCAACTCCATTGACATTTCTTTATACCGCTTTATTGCTTTTTGCCTAAGACTGGAATATTTCTCCATTTCTCCCTTACTGACCCCCGCTACGGTCATATCGTCTCTTTCCGCGGCCAAATCTTCAAAATGCTTCGGATCTAAAAGGTCATCAATTTTTGATTTTTTTTTCAATAATGCGAATTCAAACCTCCACATTCCAGTAACCAGATCATGCGCCCGTTTTTCAAGATTTTCTTTGGATTCTGTTTTTTGTTCTCCTTCAACTCCCATACTTTGTTTTTAATCGTTATGCATGAGCGAAGCGGCCAAATTTTTCTTCATCTTTAGTAATCCCGCCCTAATTTTACTTGAGAATTTTCCTTCTGCTCAATTTACTTTTTCGCCGTAAATCTTTTCTACAAATTCTTCAGTAAAATTAGAGCGGGATAAAGGTTTTGCAGCTATTTTTACTTCGCCGATGGCTCGTAAAAATAGGCAAAGCCCTTTACATCTTAATCTCAATATCCACACCCGCAGGCAAATTCAGGTTCATTAACGCGTCAATCGTTTTCGGATTCGGATTGATAATATCAATAAGCCGTTTGTGGACGCGCATTTCGTATTGTTCCCTGGCGTTTTTGTGCACAAACGAAGAACGATTTACGGTGTACTTGTGTATCTCTCCCGGAAGCGGTACCGGTCCCACGACATCCGCCCCTTGGCGTCTGGCGGTTTCAACTATCTGCTTTACGGACGAATCTATAATCTTATTATCGTAAGCCCGGACCTTAATTCTAAGGCGCTGTGTTACTTCTTCGGTTGTCTTTGCCACTGCTTTTGCCGTTGCCAAGGTGCTTTTGGGTCTTGAGCTCGCATCCGCAAGCCCCATTCCCGTTTATTTCGTAATTTTCGTTACAACTCCCGCTCCAACCGTCTTGCCTCCCTCGCGAATGGCAAAGCGCTGTTTTTCTTCCAATGCTACAGGCGATATCAACTTTACAATGAACTTGATGGTATCTCCCGGCATGACCATTTCAACTCCTGTTGGAAGCGTTACCTCCCCGGTAACATCAGTTGTGCGGAGATAGAACTGCGGTTTATAGCCTCCGAAAAACGGCGTGTGCCGTCCTCCTTCTTCTTTCGTAAGAATATAGACCTCTGACTCGAATTCTGTGTGAGGAGTAACCGAGCCCGGCTTTGCAATGACCTGTCCCCGCTCAATATCTTCTTTCTTCAAACCACGAAGAAGGATGCCGGCATTATCGCCTGCAATTCCCTCGTCCAAAGATTTATTGAACATTTCAATACCGGTAACAATGGTTTTTTGCGTCGGGCGGAGTCCGATGGCCTCGATCTCATCATTGACCTTCACCTTGCCTCGCTCAATTCTTCCCGTAACGACGGTTCCACGTCCTTCAATAGAGAAGACGTCTTCAACCGGCATGAGGAACGGTTTTTCCGTGTCGCGAACCGGGTCAGGAATATATGTATCAAGCTGATTTACAAGTTCCAAAATCGGTTTTGCCCATTCATCGTCCGGAGATGCCACTTCAAGCGCTTTTAAAGCAGAACCCCTGATAATCGGCGTTTTGTCTCCGGGGAAATTGTATTTCTTCAAAAGTTCACGGACTTCCACTTCAACCAAATCAACAAGCTCCTTGTCCTCAACCATGTCAACTTTATTCAAAAATACAATGATTGACGGCACTCCAACCTGGTAGGCCAGAAGGATGTGCTCGCGCGTTTGCGGCATCGGGCCGTCAACGGCGGAAACAACCAAAATTGCGCCGTCCATCTGGGCGGCTCCCGTGATCATGTTCTTGATATAATCGGCGTGTCCCGGAGCATCAATGTGGGCATAGTGCCGCTTTTCGGTTTCGTATTCCGAATGGTGGAGAGCAATAGTAATACCGCGCGCTTTTTCTTCCGGCGCGTTGTCGATTTGTTCAACCGACTCAACTCGGGATTTGAACCCTTTAAGCGATAAGACTTTCGTGATGGCCGCTGTCAGGGTTGTCTTGCCATGGTCAACGTGACCGATGGTTCCGACGTTTACGTGCGGCTTTGATCTATCAAATTTTTCCGCCATTTTGATGTGCTCCCGCCGATTAAGCCATTGCAGGAGTAATGTAGTTTATTTATTAAAATTTAATTAAAATTGCCAAAAAAGGCTTTATTCCTTAATTTTGGACAACATAGATAATGGTAGACGAATATAAAAATAATGTCAACCCCACTAGAAGCCTAGCGAGGTTTTACTAAGCCCGTGACACAAAAGGCGAAGCCGCCTTACGGCTTTAGTATCGAGAATCAAAGCTCCTTTTTAGGTTTCTAGCGGGGTCAAAAACCCTCTGGTACTTTCCACAAAAGACTATAAAGGCAAGTCTTCAAGCCGTATTTTGCTGATATCCTGGGGCAGATTGGGGATATCCGCAATGGTCCTGGCGGTATATTCTTGGCGGGGCGACAAATGCGGTGCTTCTGCCGTGTGAGCTTCGGCAACCCCCTCAGGCTTCCGGGAAAACCCTCCTTCGTCAAGACTTCGGCGGGCAAGCATCCCCTCATAATCTTCGTATGTCATAACGACATAGGCAGGCTTCCCCCCCTCCACCATGATGAACTTTTCGCCCTTTCGTATTAAATTTTTGAAATTATCGAACATAACACACTATTTGTAACCTTTTGAAAAAAATGGCGCAAGACTTGACAAATTTATAATTCTTAATACAATATTAACTGAACAAAAACTGTGCGGAGACGCACCATGAAGCTGGCACTACTCCTCGCCATTCCTGTCTTTACTCTAGTCCTTTTTGGTTGCGGCGCGGATCAGGAATATACTGTTGACGCTAAGGTGGTTGCAAAATGGAAGTCCGGTTCAACAACCATCGTCAGGGTTCTAACCGCAAAAGGCATATTTGGAGAGTTCACGAATACATATTTCGGCGACATGAGTCCGGAAGTCGGACAATGCGTTACTGTGTGGGTAAGAATCCGGGAGAGCCAGGAGTTGTATATCTTCGTCGACAGAAATATTACTCCCTGCCAGAGTAGCAGATAATCGCGGCGAAATTACGCCGCTTTTTTATTTCTTCCCTTCGGCAATCTGCGCCGCAATATTGTTTGGAACTTCCTCGTAGTAATCAAACTCTCCCGACGTTCTATTAAAAAATAATTTAAAGAAGTCGGGATCCCGCTATCCTCCATATATTAGTCTTGAATAGATAGCGGGACATGTAGCTACTTCTTACCCTCGGCAATCTGAACTGCAATATTGCTTGGAACTTCCTCGTAGTAATCAAACTCCATAGAATAGCTTGCGCGTCCCTGCGTAAGCGAGCGGATTGCCGTTGCGTACCCGAACATTTCTGAAAGCGGAACTTTCGCGCGGATAGTTTTTATACCAAGTCCCCTATCGGACATTTCTTCAATGCGGCCTCTTTTTGAATTAAGGTCTCCCGTAACCTCGCCGAGAAAGTTTTCCGGAGTTACGACCTCAACCTTCATGATTGGTTCAAGCAAAACAAGCTGGGCACGCTTCGCAACTTCCTGGAGCGCCATGGAACCCGCGATCTTAAACGCCGCTTCAGACGAGTCAACATCGTGGTACGAGCCATCATAAACGGCAACGCGAACATCCACCAACGGATACCCCGCGAGTACACCTCTGTCCATCGCTTCTTTAACGCCCTTTTCAACTGCAGGAATATATTCTTGAGGAACGATTCCCCCCTTGATTTCATTTTCAAATTCAAAACCTTTCCCGCGTTCGAGCGGCTCAATCCGAAGCCACACGTGTCCATATTGCCCGCGTCCTCCCGACTGGCGAATATATTTTCCTTCCGCTTCGGCGGTCTTTTTGATGGTTTCCTTATAGGCAACCTGCGGACGCCCAACGTTCGCTTCAACCGAAAACTCCCTCTTCATGCGGTCAACGATAATTTCAAGATGGAGTTCGCCCATGCCTGAAATGATTGTTTCTCCCGTTTCCGTGTCTCCCTTAATTCTGAAGGTCGGGTCCTCATCAGAAAGGCGCTTCATGGCCATACCCATCTTTTCCTGGTCGGCTTTTGTCTTCGGTTCAATCCTCAACGAAACGACTGGTTCCGGAAATACGATTTTTTCAAGAATAATCGGCTTTTCCGGGTCGCAAAGAGTATCCCCCGTCCGGGTCATTTTCAACCCAACAAGCGCCCCGATATTCCCGGCTTGTATTTCTTTCAGCTCTTCCCGCTGGTCCGCGTGCATTCGCAAAATACGCCCGACCCGCTCCTGGTCTCCTTTTGTAGCATTCAAAACATAACTTCCGGCCGTAAGCGTTCCGGAATAAACGCGAAAATACGTCAATTGGCCGACGAACGGGTCGGTTTGCAGTTTGAAAGCAAGGGCCGCAAACGGCGCGTCGTCTCTTGCTTCGCGGGTGATTTCGGCGCCCGATTTCGGGTCAATTCCTTTTACCGGCGGAAGATCCAGCGGGGAAGGAAGAAAATCAACAACGCCGTCGAGCACCAATTGCACGCCTTTATTTTTTAAGGCCGTTCCGCAAAATACCGGAACCAGGCGATATGAAAGTGTTGCCGTGCGAAGAGCTTTTTTAATTTCATCCGCCGCAATTTCCTTTCCCTCAAGAAAGCGTTCCGTAAGAGAATCATCCGTTTCTGCGACTTTTTCCCAAAGATTGTTATGCCATTTTTCTGCTTCGGCTTTCAACTCTACGGGAATATTGGAAAGAATTATTTTTTCTCCTCTCTCCCCTTCAAACGTGATCTTCTTCATGCGTATAAGGTCAACAACGCCTTCAAAATTCTCCTCACTACCGATTGGAACCATAACCGGAACGGCATTCGGAGTAAGGCGATCCCAAATGGAACGAAGCGCTTTGTCCCACGATGCCCCCATTCGATCGAGTTTGTTTATAAAACAAATTCTGGGGACTTTGTATTTGTCCGCTTGTCTCCATACTGTTTCCGATTGTGGTTCCACCCCGGCAACCCCGTCAAAAACAACGACTCCGCCATCAAGAACCCGGAGCGAACGTTCTACTTCGACGGTAAAATCCACGTGACCTGGAGTATCAATAATGTTTATGCGGTATTCATTCTCGTGTGTCTGTTTTTCGGCGGGCAAGTAAGTCGGCTTCCAGAAGCAGTTTGTTGCAGCCGATGTAATGGTAATTCCGCGTTCTCTCTCCTGCTCCATCCAGTCCATGACGGTGTCCCCCGTGTGAACCTCGCCTATTTTGTGGGAAACTCCCGTATAAAAAAGAACACGCTCCGTTACGGTCGTTTTCCCTGCATCAATATGTGCGATTATCCCGATGTCTCTTGTTCTTTCAAGAGGATAGTCTCTCATACGATAAATAAAAAATTACTCAATTCTTTCTTGTGGCGGCTGCCGCTGTCCTCTTTCAAACTCCTCCATTTTTTTCTTTAGCGACGGCGTAGATTCCAACAGCTTCTCCAGCAACTTACCTCCGGCCACAACTTCTTCCTTTGCCTGTTTTTGTAAGGCTTCTTTCACCGATGGATGCTCCTTGTTTAAGCCAAGGCTAGCGCTAAAAGGGATATGTACGCTAGGATCCTGTCCCAACATTCTTGTAGCTTCTGCCTCTTCCTGGTAGGCGTCGTGCAGGATCCTTTTGATATTCATCTCTTCTGCGGAGACCTTCCATGTCTTTGCCATCCAGTCTTTTAGCTCAAGAAGGGTGCGAGCTTGGTCTTTGAATGTGTAGCTCTTTAAATTTAAAATTTCAGCACGATTGTTAAACTCTCTATATTCTCGAGTATCAGGGCTTAACTTTCTTCTTTCTAAAATTGCAAGAAGGCCTGTCCACATTTTTACCCCGAACGCAATATCGTCTTCAAATTGTCTTTCAAGATTATCCTCCGTCCAAAAACTTCCCTCATCAATACCTTCAATTTCCTTTCGAATTTCTTCAGGCAAAACGTAAGGCTTTTTTTGCTGCTTAAATTTCTCTTGTCCGCTTTCCATAAGTCAAGGTTTCATTATACAAAGCGAGTCAGTTTTTCCTGAAAACGCTTACCTTACCGTGAGTTAATCATGAGCGAAGATTTCTTATATTTTTTCATCGGGTTGGCAGTGGGATCGAACAAGTATCTATAAAATAAAGGCGTGAAAAAATATAAGAAATCAAGCGAATTACCATGCGAAGTGAGCGAAAGCTTTGTTGGCTTCGGCCATGCGGTGTGTATCCATCTTCTTTTTGATGGCGTTTCCTTCGCCTTTTGAAGCGGCGAAGAGCTCTTCGGCAAGCTTTTCTGCCATCGGCTTCCCCTTCTTGCTTCGCGCCGAATTCAATATCCAAGTATAGGCGAGTTGCATTTTCCGCTCTCCACGAACCTCGCGCGGAACCTGATATGTGGCACCACCAATGCGGCGTGCTTTAATTTCAAGAAGCGGAGAGGCATTTTTTATTGCCAAATCAAAAGTAGCCACAGGGTCAACCTTGTATTTTTTCTCAAGGACATCAAACGTCTTATAAACGACTTTCTGCGCAACGGTCTTCTTGCCCTTGCGCATGACGTAGTTGATGAACTTGGCAATCATCTGATTTCCATATTTCGGATCGGGGATTATTTCACGTTTTATATTTCGTTTTCTTCGCATATTCTAAAAAATTCTAAACGACATTTTTATTATTTCTTGGGTCGTTTTGCTCCATATTTTGACCGCTGTTGCTTGCGGTCAACCCCGGATGTATCAAGAATTCCGCGAACAATGTGATACCGCACCCCAGGCAAGTCCTTTACTCTTCCTCCTCGTATCATGACCACCGAATGCTCTTGCAAATTGTGTCCTTCTCCAGGGATATAAGCCGTAACTTCCATTCCGTTCGTAAGGCGTACACGAGCAACTTTTCGAAGGGCCGAGTTCGGCTTTTTGGGCGTAACAGTCGTTACTTTGACGCATACTCCCCGCTTAAAAGGAGAAGCATACGGCCTCGGCCTGTTCTTCAAAACATTAAAACCGCGCAGGAGTGCCGGCGCTTTTGACTTTCCTTTCCTTATTTTCCGCCCTCGTTTTACGAGTTGGTTTATCGTAGGCATTGAACTATTCACTTGCTAGATACTTGAATATAGTACATATATACGCTATCGAATGCAAGCCCATATTAGAAACTCTCTCGGTAATCCCTGTGTAAAAAAGAAAAGGCGAAGCCGCCTAATGGCTAGATAGTATTTAAAATCGGATCAAAACTTTACGCTTCTAACGGGGCAAGTGCAAATCTATCATAATGACTGGGAAAGGTCAACCCTATTTAGAGATTCGCCCAAGCCTTTTGCATGAGAAATACTATGAAGCGAAGTCCCGTTAGAAGTTTTAAATCGACCTAGTGCGGGTGGGTTAATTTTAGCTGAAAGCGCCTTCGCTTTATAATGCTTGATTGATATTAGGCTCGGATGAACTTCTAACAGGACGAAGCCGCCTCCGGCTCACAATAGCTTGAATAAAAGGAAAGAATCTTAAACCTCTAACTGGGTCAGCCTCGCGCCTCTTACAAAGCCTCCACCATCAGGCCCTTGATTCCTTGTGCTAGAAGAATATAGTTGATTTTACAGGCTCATTGAAAAGGAGTGTTCAATGGAAAGGCGAATTTTCGGCCTTGAAAATGAGTATTCGACCTGTGAAAAAAGCAGAGATGGGTTTATATCAGTTTCCGGAAGTTCCGTATTCCCGAGTTGGTTCATTAGGCTGAAAGAAAATCCGGTTATAAAAAAATATAAGCTTAGTTCAGAAACCTACCAGGATACTATTGACGGCTGGATTGGCGCAAACGGCGGACGTTTTTACCTTGATATTAACGGAAAATTCATTCCCGAATATGCAACCCCCGAATGCGACTCCCCGCGCGTTGCCGCAATCCACGATAAGGCGGGGGAACTGTTCTTGCATGAACTCCGAACCGCTATTGCAAAGGAATATGCAGAGCGAAATGGGGAAAAACCCCCTTCCATCATTATCTCCAAAAACACAACTGTTAGCGACCAAGGGCCCCTTACCACCTCGTATGTCGGAGTGCACGAAAACTACCTCTACAATAACTCCATTTTTCTGAAAGAAGCGGATAAGACCACTCTTCGGAATTTTCTCGGCCCGTTCTTTGCTTCACGCGTCATTATCAACGGTGCTGGCGGCATACGAAAAGATTCCGACGGCCGGTGGCGATATGTTATTTCCCAACGCGCGTTCAAGGCAGCCAGCGACAGGTGTTTCGTAACCGAAAAACCTGATGAGTATAACCAGAATACGCTGATTCGGCTCCACATCGTGCACGGCGACCCGAATATGTCGCCATTCGCCACATACCTGAAACTTGGAACGGCCCATCTGGTACTCCGCGCCGCCGAAGAAAGCTGTATTGCCAATCCCCCGGTCGAACTCCCAGACAACTCACACAGAGCGCTGACAGCATTTTCACAGGATACTTCTCTACAAAAAACGGTCCGCGATGAACTAAGGAAAAAGAACTATCGCGCGCTTGATATTCAGTATGAATACCTTCATTATGTCCATCGCGCCGTCCACTCCCTCTCCGAAGAAGATAAGCAAATCCTCCGCGACTGGGAGTGGGTACTCGTAGCGCTCGAAAGGAATCCCGAAGAACTCCACCGGCATCTCGACTGGGTAACAAAACTCGTCCACATGAGGCACACAACGAATGATTTCGGAAACCCGAAAGCCCGCATGTTCGATTTCCTTTACTCCGACATCAGCCCGGCAGGGATCTACAACCGCCTTCGAAAGAACGGCTATGTTTATGAATTTGTGTCTGACGCGGAAATTGAGAGAACAGGGCTGACTCCGCCCCGTACTCGCGCCTCGGTGCGCGCGCGATACCTTACAGAAGTGTTTGAAAAGAATTTCCCGTACTTTTATGTAAACTGGAACCTCGTTCACGGCGTAAATGGCGTCAGGCTAAATGATCCGTTTGAAACAACGAGTGAGTCTCTTGAAAAAATGCTTGAGGAGATAGCAAAAGGTATCTGGCCTAGCAGCCTCCAGCAGCCGGATTCGGAATTTTATGGCGACTTGTGAGAAATAAAATAAGACAGAAAAACCCGTCCCGCTTTCAGCGAGACGGTTTTTTTATTTTACGCCATACAAATTAAAAAAATTGGAGACAGACCGGTTGACCAACCCGCTCGAGAACCGTAAAGTAACGCTATCCCCTTTTCTTTGAAAAAATGGATGTATTCATGCAAAAGCGCACGATGGGTATTGAGACCGAATACGGGCTCCTTCTTAGGCGAAGCAACGGCAAGTTTTGCCAAAAACCGGTAAACGCAAAATTTCTCGCTCACCCATGGCTGACCCAAACCAAAACGTTCGACGAACTCTATCTTTTCAAAGACGAAAACGACCCCACAAAAGGGCTGTGGATCGGCGCAAACGGCGGAAAAATCTACCACGATACCGTTGCGTCAAGCAAAGACCTTGACCGCGCTGAATATTCTTCCGCCGAATGCATAAACGGCAAAGATGTCGCCCTGTATGACGCCGCCGGAGACCTTCTCATGCAAAAAGTCCGCGAATCGTTCATGAGGTCTGGCGCATTTAAGCGCATGCATTGCGCAACGCACGCGCACGAAGACGTTGTCATTTCAAAAAATAACTCCGACTTCATCCGCCCGGCTGAAAAACCCAGAGAAAGCATGCACTTTTACGGTTCGCATGAAAACTATATTGCCTACAAGCGGTTCTTTCGCGTGAATGAAATCGACGGCTTCACGGAGTGCATTCTTCCTTTTCTTGTTTCCCGCACTATTCTCCATGGATCGGGCGGAATGTGGTATACGCCCGAGAGCGGCTGGCACTACGTTATTTCTCCGAGAGCGCTTGCAACCTTTCGGGCCGAGGGCAGGAGTGCCATATATGAACGACCCATCATCATGTCAAAAGACATCGGAATAGATGACAGAAAAAAATTGTACATGCGGCTTCATCTTGTCTATGGAGACTCGAATATGTCCCCACGCTCAACATGGATCCGGTTCGACTCAACGCATCTCATGCTCCGCGTTCTCGAGGAACTTGGCAACGAGGCGCGTTTGCCGGTATTGGAAAACCCTATGGAGGCGCTCCACGCGTTCGCAACAGACACGACGCTCAAAGCAAAAGCGGAAACGCATGACCACGGGCATCTCACTGCACTCGATCTTCAAAAACTTTGCATTGAATTAGTGCAAAAACTTGAACTTTCCGATTACGAAAAGGCATTCGCCGAATATTGGGCAAGCGTCGTCCGGCGCCTTGAGGAAGACCCTCTAAACCTCCGAAAAGAGCTTGACTGGGTTATCAAGAAAAACTTCATTGAGCGCTCAATGGCGCGCCATGGATATGACATCCGGCATGAAAAAGCCCGGGTGCTTGATGTTTCCTATTCCGAACTTTCCCCAAAAGGCATTTACTACCGCATTGAGGCGGCCGGAGGCATAGAACCTCTTTTTGCAAAAAAGAGCGTTGAAGCCGCCTTGCAGACACCGCCCCCGGAAACGCGGGCGGCTCTAAGAAGCAAATACATCATCGCCGTCCGAAAAAAATTCGGCAAAAAAAGTAGCGGCGATTGCACGCTTGTGCGCTGGGAATCCGTCCACTACGCGCCAAAGGTGCGCCTCGACAACCCCTTCGCGACGAAGTCAAAACGGCTCACGAGAGTCTTGAATTCGAAAAAATTTTTAAACCCCGCTACGTGATAGCTGGGTTTTGTATTGCTCAAAAATTTGGGCGCATCTCGACCAGGCAGTATATACTATTTCCGTTGACATACGCGCATCATTCTGATTAACTAATTTCAGTATGTTCTTTGTATACCGGAGGAAATATGCCAATTTATAGAATTCGGATGTATTCCGGAACAAAAGGCGGAAGCAATTACTACCATCACGCTGATGTGGTTTCAAGAAATCATCATCTGGCACTTAAGGCCGCGAAGGAAGGCCGAGTCCGTAATTGGCGCTGGATTGACACATTTGACACGGCATCAAAAGATTACCGGACCTATGAATTGTTGGGGCGCATTGAGCCGGATGGAGCCAAAAACCCGCGGCGGCCAACTCCGCATAAGCTCCTTGCTCTCGAAAAAAGAGTTAAAAAAATTGACGGAGTGTTAAGCGCTAACATGGGCCGCCGCTATGCGTTTGTACTCTTGGCGCAAAGGTCGCCGAAGCTTCGCCAAAAAGTAAACGACCTCTTGTATCAGAAATTCCAAGGAAAAGTTCGTTTTGGTTACTCTCGTCGCTAGATGAGAGTTTTTATTTTGAGGTTTCCATTAACATGAAGCCATCAGGATCTATTTATCCGGCGACCGGTACCGACTGCGCAGGGGCGAAGTCACCGCTCCATCCCGAGCGAAGCGAGGTTAGGACGGCGCGATCCCGCACTTCCGCGCATAAAGTCCTGAATGACTACCAAGCGAAGATGGGGCTGGATCCTCGCCAACTTCAGCGCTCACTTCGTTCGCGGAAGTTGCGGGGCGCTTCGCCGTGGCAGTACTGCAAAATTGGGACTGGGGTATACAGTACTAGAAATTCAGCGCCGTTCCGGTCAAAAGAGAAAAAAGCGGCAAGACTATCATGTAAATAACATTAAAAATGGGAGTTAAAATGTACGGCCCGAAAAAGAAAAAAGCAATAAGAATAAGAGGCCAGTAAGCGTCAAAGAAAAAGTGGATGCGCCTCATAAGGAACGTCAAGCGGACCTGTATACGTCCCGGCATAAACGCGTAAAAAACCCTTGAACCATCCAGTGGAGGAATGGGGACAAGGTTGAACACCGCCAACAACAGGTTGATGAAAACAATAATACCGAAAATTTGCGCGAGAACAACTCCTTGCTGGGTTTGAAGCACGCCAACCGCGTGAAACAGCACCGCAAAAACTCCGGCAAGAACAAAATTGGAGAAAGGTCCCGCGACAGCTACGAGTGCCGACCCCCAGCGCTTGTTTTTGAGGTTATACGGATTATACGGAACCGGCTTTGCGGCGCCGACGGGAAACCCCCACGCAAGATAGGTCGCGATCGGAAGAATTACGAACCCAAAAAGGTCAAAGTGCTTCAGGGGGTTGAGCGTGAGCCTGCCCGAATACTTGGCCGTCGAGTCGCCAAGGTATAAGGCCATCGAGCCATGGCAAACTTCATGGACTATGGCCGAAAAAATGAGGATAGCGAATTGTAAGACAAGGAGGGTTGTGTCGGGCATGAAAATATGCTAGAGTTGACGAGATATTTATAACGAATGCTTCACGTATGAAAGTCTGCGCATTATGTAAAAAGGGCTCGGTTATGGGAGGAAAACGAAAGCTCCTCCGAGGCCATTATAACTTAACCTGGAGAGGAAGAAAATATCCGAACTTGCAGTGGGCGCGCCTCCCATCGGGACTCCGCCAAAAGATGTGTGCTTCCTGCATAAAAAAACTTCACCCCGTTACTCCAAAAAACTCCGGCCGGTAGGCTTGGATGTAAGCTCTTTTTAGAGCATTTATTTGGAAAACCTCCCGTCGAAAAGGTGGGAGTAACGAGGTTCACAAAGCAAAATAGTTATTCTGTTTGCATACGTGAAAATTTTTCTTTCAGCAAAACCAACGCTCCAAAAAAACAAGGCCGTCGTGGTCTGTTTTTTCAATGACAAAGAAAGGACTGCCGCAAGCCCGCACTCGTTTTTTAAAACGCTCCCCGCAAAAGACGCATCGTACCTAGCGGACGTCATGAAGCACGACTTCACGACCTCGCAAGAAAAGTTCCGCGAGGTGCACTTTCCCTCGAACCCTGACCATCTCGTTGTGTTCGCCAACCTCGGCAAAAAGGATTCCTGGGACGAGAAAAAGTGGGCTCTTTTCGTGCGAAAGGCTGTTGTATATATGAAAGACCGGAGAATCCCCTCTTTTTCTGTTTTCCTCGGTGATTTTGCGGCGCGCGCACTCTCCCCGGAATATCTCCTCAAAACACTCGGCGAGAACGCCCTCATGGCTGATTCCACATTCTCAAAATTCAAAGAAGCTCCAAAGGAGGGCTGGCCGGTAATTAAAGATTTCGAAATCATTTCTCCGGACGCAAAGAGCGCGAAACTCGCGGAAGCGTTGAAAAGCGGAATCACCATCGGAGAAGAAGTGAACGCCTGCAGAGAGCTCTCAAACATGCCGGGAAGCGACATGACGCCGCGCGTTTTGGCGAACGCCGCACGAAGAATAGGCAAAAGAGCAAAAATAAAAGTTACGGTGCTTGAAGAAAATGCGATGAAAAAACTCGGCATGGGCGGAGTTCTTGGCGTCTCAAAGGGCTCGGATGAAAAACCGCAATTCATCATACTGGAATACAAGAGTCCGAAAGCGAACAAAAAAACGAAACCTTTGGTGTTTGCAGGCAAGGGAGTTACATTCGACACAGGAGGACTCAACATCAAGCCGGGAGAGCACATGTATGAAATGCACATGGACATGGCCGGAGGGGCCGCCGTCATGCACGCGCTGGCTGCAATCGCGCGAATGAAACTTCCCGTCCACATCATCGGCCTTGTTCCGGCAGTTGAGAACATGCCGTCAGGCTCAAGCTATCACCCGGGAGATATTTTGAAGACAATTACAGGAAAAACAATCGAGGTTTTGAACACGGACGCCGAGGGGCGCGTAATTCTTGCGGACGCGTTGGGATACGCCCAGCGATTTAACCCGAAATTGATTTTGAGCGTGGCAACGCTCACGGGAGCGGCAGTGGTCGCGGTTGGGCAAAAAGTTATTGCTCTTTTTTCAACAAGCGAAAAACTTGAGTTCTTGATGCGCGAAGTTGGAAAGGTTTCAGGGGATGCCGTGTGGCCTCTTCCGATGGGAGACGAATACCTAGACGAAGTGAAAGGAACATTTGGAGACGTTGCGAATGTCGGAAAATCGAAATACGGAGGAGCGACTGCGGGAGCTATTTTCCTGAAGCAGTTTGTCGGTAACTTCCCGTTCGTCCACCTCGACATAGCGCCGACAATGACTACGATTGAGGGGCAGTATTTAGCAAAAGGAGCTTCAGGGTCTGGAGTGAGGTTTTTGGTTGAGCTTGCGAAGAATGTAAATAAGATTCCGTAGAATTAAGAATTAGGATTTAAGATTTAAGAATGCGAAGGACTATAAATTTTAAGGGCTAAGTTTTTCCGCCTAGGGCGGATCCGCCTCCGGCGGAAAGTTTTAAATCAAATTAAAATTTAAAATTGAAAATTTAAAATTATCGTAACGGGCTATAGTATATTGGTAGTACAACAGGCTGGGGGTCTGTTAGGCTGGGTTCGATTCCCAGTAGCCCGACTGAACGAAGTGAGGGAGGGATAAGCGAGCAAACTGCTTTGCTCGCGTCTGGGAATCGAAGGGCGAGCGCTGTGCTGAAAGCACCGCGAGCCCGGGAATTTTCGAGGAGAAAATTGATTCCCCGCGGCCCGAAAATTGTGTGTGAAGAAATGAAAAGGGCCCAGGCTTATGGCCCGGGCTCGATTTTAAATTATTTTCCGTTTTATTTAGACAAAATTATGAGATTAGTTAAAAAAAAATCTGACTTACTCCACTTTCTTAGCGGTGTCAAACCTGGGCCTTTTGTTAACTTTCTTCAAGACCTCAATAAGGAGCATGAGGGGGTGGTGCGCATTTAAGAACCACGGCAGTACTGTGGGCAAAAGTTGCTATAAATTGTTTCAGCATGAACGAGGCTGGATTGCTTACATAGAACATTTTATTGATACAATAAAATATTTAATTGGAGACTCCGATGACGTTAATCACCTTTTAGAAGCAACAAATATCCTTGCCAATCCCACCTTAAATTCAACTCCTAAAAATTTTAAAGAGAACTTAGGCCGCCTTATACATTTCGTTGAGTTAGCAGAAAAAGAAATTGCTCCAAAACTTTCAAGAATGTCTTGCTTGGAGTGCAAAAGGATGGGCGAGGCAATTACCTGTTTACAATTAAGCTGTTTTACTGCGAGCACTGTTATGGCCGCATCTGCCGTAGAAGCAAGGCTCCACTATTTAATTAGTAGGAAGAATAAAAATATTTATAATAAACATTTTAAGAAAGCTTCACTCGGTGGGCTAATAAAACTTTTTGACGAAAATGAATATAAGAATAACAAGTTCATGAGTTTAAAAAGTATCGTACCAGCCCGCCATCATTCTTTGTTGGATATTGTCAATACCTATAGAATTTTTTCTGCACATCCTCTTGGCTATGAGCTAGACCGTGCCATCGCGGAAACTGTCATAAACCTAAGCTTTTTGTTTCTACTTGATCCAGAATTAAAAATAGCTGACAAAAAAGCACTAGCTCATAGACATCCAAAAAACAGACCTAGTAATTAGCGTCGGATACCTTTTTTAGCCATTCAAAATAATACCTCAATCTATAACCGAAGGTCCTCTCTTGAGAGAGTCTCCGCACGGGCGTGTCCGGCGGTTTTTTTATTTTACAAAGGCCGAACCTCGACACGTTGGGGCCTCTTCTTTTTGTTTATGAAGCTCCGCGCAGCAGAGCTACGCGGTATCTTGCGGAATTCTTCCGAAGCCGAATACCCTCCTTCGCTCGCCTTCGGCGAGCTTCGGACGGGTTATTCTCCTCGCCTTCATCCCTAGAGCACGCTATGGGGTATTCGGCGAAGGAGAATAACCCTCGCCGAATTCCTCTTTTTCTTTTATAATGACCCTATGGCATATTTATTTTTCCCGGGTCGGCACCTTTTGACCACAGCGTTCCA
>MHQP01000032.1 GCA_001820685.1 Candidatus Sungbacteria bacterium RIFCSPLOWO2_01_FULL_47_32
CCTTGTCAAATAGAACGGTGGCTGTGGAGAGTTCCGGCATTTTTTCAACCGCTTTCGCCCATTCCTCCGGCGGATCAACGACGACCGAAAGAACAACCACATCGTCCATTTTCAGGCGCTCATCTTTTCCGAGATACGCGACTTGATTCCAGCAAGCCGGATAGCACATGATCCCTTCATTGAAGAACAAAACCACTTTTTTGCCCCGAAGGCTTTCTGAACTAAATGTCGTCCCATTTCTATCTTTCAGGGAAAACGCCGGCGCAGGCTTATCAAGAAGACGGGCAATTGAGGCCGGAACATTCACTGATGTATTTTCCTCTTCCTTATTGCCTGCCGCGGAACTGTCCGACTTCTTTCCCGAACCCCAGAAAAAAACTAAGGCGCCAATAAGGCCGATGCCGGCAATTGCGATGATTGTTGTGATAATATTATTTTTTTTCATATTGTTCTTTTTTAATTTGATTAATGGCTATTCTAATGATTACTATGGTTACTGTTACCAATACCAACGCCCAGACATATTCAGGAACGATTTTCACAAAACCCCCGATGCTATCGAGAAATTTTGTAAGGTATATGTTTACTCCCATCTGATAGTTTGAGTGGATAAAAAGCCTGTTTGTGAACGCAAGGAAAAGAATGACCGATCCCATCGCGATAAAAACGGCTCCCGCAACCAAATCGGATATCGCAACGGAGATCCTCCGCGCGCCAAGCGTATATTCAACCGACTTTTTATACCCCATGAATTTTTCCGTAAAATTTATCTTGTCGAGGAAAAATGCTATCAGAAATAACGGCGCGACCATTCCGAGAACGAAGCTTAGGGTATATACGCCTCCCCACAAAAGAGATCCCGGCAAAATTGAAAGAGCCATGACTCCCGCAAGAACCGGCGCACAGCAGGTTGTCGCGATTCCTGAAAAAATACCAAGGGTGTAGACGGAAAGAGCATTATGACCTTTGATAACCGGTTTTGCTTGAAATGGCAAGGAATAATGCTTCCCGAGGATTAGGATAAAACCGAGAAATAAAAGGAATAATCCGCCCACCATAAAGATGGTATTGTGATACCGGCTAAATACTTTTCCGAGGAGTGAAGCCCCAAGTCCTATCGGCATAAACACCGTAAGGATTCCAAGAAAAAATATGAATGTCATGAGGAATACCTTTTTTCTCTCCCGGAAAATTGAGGCGAAGTAGGATGGCAGAAGAACGGTAATGCAGCACGGAGCGAAAAGTGCGGCTACTCCGGCGACAAACGCCGCGACGAACGAAGCTCCGATCAATAATTCCATTTTGTTTTCGGATTCGACGAGGCCGCATAGTGATCACTATTGGCAGCGTCTATCAGTTTTAACTCTTATAAATTATTCATTTTGGCAAAAACCCAGAGTTTGTTTTTATTGAACACCACAGCCGCTTTGTCTCTTTGGCTGAGGAGAAGGTGCCCCGGCATCTACCCCGCACCCGCTTCCTCCACGCCCTCCTTGCGGCCCTGCAACCTGCGAAGCAATCCTTTGGTATCCTTGAGCACTTGAATATGCCGCGCCAAGCACTTCTTTCGGATTCACCGCGCTCCAGGAGACCTTTTTGGACTCGAAATACTTTTCGACCGTTGAGTATGTATCCGGGAACCAATAAGAGTTCACGGAAAGTGCTACGCGATACATGTCGCTCTCCGACGCATTTTGAGAAGCCATGAGCTCAAGAAGCCCCAGCATGGCCATACCGTGGTTGCAATCGGGAAAATAGGTTGAATTGCCGCAGCACGGCCGGTAAATATTCTTTGCAATATCTTCAACAAGTTTTTGCTGTGCTTCGGTCAACACTATTAACGGGTGGCGGTTAAAGTGTTCCATGGCACCCCCCTTAGCAATCGTCCACCCGCCGGTTGAGGCAAAATTGCCGGCACCCCCATATCGAGAGTCGGCCATGGGGCCTTTGGCGAGCACCGGATTTGACGTACCAAGCCCAAGCGCCCACAAAAGGTTCAGTAATAGCCCGGAATTTTTTTCTGTAATGACCAGATTCGCGTTGTTACCTTCGTAAAGAAGCTTCTTAGCTTCTTTTTCAATATCCGGTTTTGCCGCATATAAGTTGATAAATTTCTCGTCATCAATGATGCCAACACTTACCATTTTCACTCCCAGGTCCCCCCAGCGGACCGGCAACTCTATGCCTTGTGACGGCGCTATTGCTTCGGGCCAACCAGAGATGCTTGGATGCTCTGCTTCGGTAAGACTTTTGGGTTCCTGAGAGGACGCCTGATCTCTTTGCTTTGCAGTTGAAATCCACGATCCCCCAATAATTAACGAGGCAATAATGATACTGACCGGAAGCGCGTATCCTTGCGTGATGGAACTTTCCTCACTTCCGGAATTATCTTCTTTTCCCGGAACTTTTTCTTTATCTTTCATGTGTTTCTAAAATAATTGAAAAACAAAAAATCCCTATGGAGTAGGGACGAAAAAGGCGCACAATACAAAATCCGTTCGACAAACGGTTTTATACCGACGCCTTATAAAGGAGTGGGGCTGTTCTCGTGAAGAGAAAGCCAGCGAGTAAATTGATTTCTATGAAATAAAAAAAGGGTCCGTGAATCTTTCCGCCGTGAACGGACGGCAACAAGAGGTGGCGGTAGCTTGTGTCCAAAACCGAGGAATAAAAAGAGCAACGCTAACGTCCACAACGAAAGCAGAATCTCTAAAGTTGTGGAAACATACGGCGTAACAAGAGAAAAACTTTTAATAGTGTTTAAGTGGAAATTTAAAAATAGCGCCTGGCTTGCCTCCATGGGACAGTTAACACCGCCGGCAAGAGCGGCTAAGCACCCCTCGTGGCCTTGTTCTTCCTCGTGGCTCATTGCCGTAACGCCAAAAACCGTTATTCCAAGGAAACCAGCGAGTATCAAAATTGTAAGCAGAGTCTTCATCCTTTGAAGGATAGCAAAAATGGGAGCAAAGTCAACAGAGAACATAACATACTCCAATTTGACATGCTTTGTGCTTCTCTATGATAAGACTGTCGGTCTTTTGGAAGCCTCACTTCATATATGATACTCTTTATTTATGCGCGTGCTATCAATAAAAGAAAAGACGCTTCGCTTTCTGACGGCCAAGAACATTCGAATAGGTCTTGTTTCGCTGTTCTTTTTTTGGGTCTGTTTTTCTACAGCAACCAATATGCTCGCGCGCAATCTCCTTGACGCTTACGAAAAGCAGCGTTCAGCGATTATAAAAGACCGCGCGGGAGAGATCGTCCGCATTCAGCCGAACGCGAACGGATACTATGCAGAATCAAGCGAATTCCTCCCTCCGAGATTTAAAGAATTGCTTATTAAAAAAGAGGACCGTTTTTTTTATTATCACATAGGGATAAATCCTTTTAGTATTGCGCGCGATATTGCCCAACGCATTTTTTCCGGCAAGCTTGAAGGCTCAAGCACTCTTACGCAACAACTTGTAAAAATTCTACTCGGAAATGAGGAGGGAAGAACATTAAAAAATAAGATCATTGAAGCGGCGTATGCCGTGAGCCTTGAGCGGCATACGGCAAAAGAGAATATACTGACACTGTATGCCAATAGCGCATATTTCGGCAATCAGGCCCAGGGGATAAAAGAGGCAAGCCTTTTTTATTTCAATCTTCCGCCGGAATCATTAAGCGATGACCAAATACTTCAGTTGCTGGCCACTCTCAATAGTCCTTCGGGAAGATATCCTGGAACACCCGCCAATAAGAGGGTAGCGTCATCACTCGCATATATTTTCGGAGTTACCATACGCGACGAGAAAACCGCGCCAAAAAGCGGAGACGCCGATTCGTTGACCCGCCGCAGAAGCAAAACTCCTTTTGAACTGAGTTCTTTGGGTGTCGGGTGCCAACGCGATTGCGAGATCACCATCGATAAAAACCTCACGGAATCCGTTCGCGAAATTCTTTACCGAAATCTTTCGCTCCCCTCATTTGCCAGCGTAGACAACGGGGCCGTTGTCATCCTTAAGCTTCCAGAAAATGAGGTGCTCGCGATTGTCGGCTCTTCGAATCCTTTTTCTTTCGAAGCGGGGCGCCAGATCAACATGGCAGCGGAACCACGGCCAATCGGTTCAACCGCAAAACCTTTTATATATCTCAAAGCCTTTGAAAAAGGGGCGCGACCCTATTCAGAGGTTGAGGACCGCGAATATAAATATGAGATTGGAACAGGGTTTGCTTTTTATCCAAAAAACTACGATGGACAATACCGCGGAACAGTAACACTCCATCAAGCCCTTTCCAACAGCCTAAACGTACCAACCGTCAAAGTCCTTGAGTTTGCCGGCCTTGATATATTTTACAGCTTCTTAAGAGACGACCTGGAGTTTAAACCGCTTCAGCCTCTTGAAAACTATGAGCTTGGCATAGCGCTCGGGGGGCTTGAGATGGACCTTTTGACGCTTTCCAACTACTTTACGATTTTTCCCAACGAAGGAGTGCTGAAGCCGCTAAGAATTTTTAAGGAGCAACCCAATGAAAATAATTTTCTCACGCCTCCCATGGTTCGTGAGTTTTCTCAAGACCGCCGGGTGGCAAAAAGGGAGTTTACCGAGCTCATCAATAAAATACTTTCTGACCGGGAAACCGGGGTTGAACAATTCGGACTTAAAAGTAGCCTTAACTTGCCCTATCAAAATTATGCTTTAAAAACAGGCACCTCCCGTGATTTTCATGACAGCTGGACCATCGGATATACGCCTGACTTTCTTGTCGGAACATGGGTCGGCAATAGCGACAACTCCCCCATGGAACGCCTGTCCGGCCAGACCGGAGCAGGAAAAATTTGGCATGAAATAATGGAACTCGTGATGAATTCGCCTTACAACAAAAAAAAATCTTTTGCTTTTGATAACGTAAAAGAGTTTTCCGAGTCTGGATCAATTGAATACGGCCTTGCGGGGGACGACTACAACAGAGCGCGGCTGCTTCTTCAAAGTTCGGACCTTATTATAAATCCTCACGCAAACGATGTGTTTCTCCTCGAGAAAGGAACTGTGATCCCGCTTATCTCGAAAGACGCGGTACGGTGGTTTGTAAACGGGAAAGAGATAGGAAACAATTCAACTTTTTCGTGGCATCCGAAAGACGCCGGAAAATACATAATTCGCGCTCTGGATAAAAACGGAAAGAGCGAAGAGATACCTGTTTCGGTAAATCGAGAGTAACCAAAAGCCGCGGCCTTACAGCCATGGCTTTTATCTCTGTACTGGCTGAAGAGGTTTTACCTCTTCCCTCAAAAACCCAAACTTTTGAGCTTCGCCTTTGTCCCCTCTCCTATTCCGCCGAGGGCAGGTATGATCCCGTATGTAGTCTGAAAATCAATGACAGCTTGTTTGGTGAGAGGCCCAAAGTAGCCGGTAGCGCTATTTGGAGCGAGGAATCCCAGTTTAATGAGAAATACCTGAACTGCTTTGACATCATCTCCTTCAAGCCCGAAAAAGAGCGAGCGGGTAAGAGGTGTATGGGTCGTCGTTGGCGTGATAGCAGGAGAAAGCCCCTGGAGCTGTTTCTTTAAGTCTTCAATTTTTTGTTGAAGGATTTGAATGTCGGTGGAACTGCTGGGTGCTGTGGTGGATTCTTGAGTCACGGTCGCGAAAATATTCAGTTTTGCTCTTGTCTTGGGGCCGACTACTCCATAGCCGGTTGATAGGGGAGTGCCTTGGCAAATGATGGCTTGAACACATTGATACTTCTTGATTGCAGCTTCGGTAAGAACTCCGAAGAAACCGGTTGTGTTTCCTTCTGCAAGATAGGTTTGCTGGATGAGGTAGGCTTGAAGAGTTGAGACATCTTTATCTCTTAGGCCTCGATAGAGATTCTTTGTTAGGGGGAAGCCTGGAAAAGGGGTAACTTTGACTGAAGAAGTGGCTTTGGCAGTTGAAGTAGCAGTTGTGGGTAAGGTTGAAGATGAAGTGACACCTCCTAGTATGGGCCCCGTTGAACCGCCCCCACCTCCTCCAGATGAAGGTGGAGTGTATGAACCCCCGCCTCCGCCGCCGCCTCCTCCGCCACCACCCGGTGGCGGGGTTGGTGCCGCTTGCGTCGTCTCACTCACACTCGTTGATTGAGATGAGTTATTCCCTACCAGGTCATAGGCTAAGACAGTATATGTGTATGAGGTGGAGGGTGATAGACCAGAATCAGAATATGAATTAGTTGGAGCAGTACTGATTTGAGCTCCATTTCGATAGATCGTGTATCCTGTAACTCCGACGTTATCAGTTGACGCATTCCAAGAGAGATTGATTTGGGATGAGGAGATGGCGGTTGCTGAAAGGTTT